>JAGQVA010000049.1 GCA_020438265.1 Bacteroidota bacterium | reverse complement strand
CTTTTCTGACCAATGCGGTGAGACCGGTCAATGGCCTGATTTTCTACTGCCGGATTCCACCACGGATCGAGAATAAATACATAATCAGCAGCTGTCAGATTTAGTCCCACTCCTCCTGCCTTAAGGCTGATCAGGAAAGCCCTGATTTCTTTATCATTCTGGAAAGAATCTACCTGAGCCTGACGATCCTTGGTGTTCCCATCGAGGTAATTAAACTTAATTCCTTCATTGGTCAGGTCTTCTTTCAGGATTTGTAACATCTTTACAAACTGAGAGAAGATTAACACTTTTGATCGCTTTTTAGCCATGATTTCATGAAGCAATCGCTTGACTTCAAGGTATTTACCTGAAGAAGATAAGTCGTATTCATCTTTGGCAACCAGCTTGGGATGAATCGCAATCTGACGCAATTTCTGAAGACCGGTCAGAATATTGAGTTTATTTTTCTTCCAGGTTCCCTGACTAATCAGGTCCATCAAATAGTTGCGATAAATACTACGGGTTTCCTCATAGAACTCTTGTTGGGCCTCCTCCATATCACAATAATGGAGTTGCTCAATTTTGGGAGGAAGTTCTTTTTCAACCTGCTGTTTTTTCCGCCGGAGAATATAGGGATAGATGATTCTTTGCAATTTGGCAGATCTTTTTTGATCCTTATCTTTTTCAATGGGAGTTACATAAAACTTTCTGAAGAAATTTTCATTTCCCAGCAAGCCCGGATTGAGGAAAGACATCTGAGACCAGATATCCATAACTGTGTTTTCAATCGGTGTTCCCGTCAGTGAGAGTTTGTGTCGTGAAACCAGCTTTTTGACTGCCTTTGCCGTTTTGGAATCCGGGTTCTTAATCATTTGACTTTCATCCAGTACTACGTAATGGAAAGGAAAACCTTTGAGAATTTCAATATCCTGCCTGACGATTCCATAAGTAGTCAGGATTAAATCCTGTCCGGAAAATGATTGAGGATCTTTGGACCGGGAAACTCCCGTGTGGATTAAAACATTTAATTTGGGCGTAAATTTTTTCGCTTCATTCGCCCAGTTGTAAATCAAAGATGTTGGCAAAACGATCAAAGAGGGAGTCTCTACCCCTGTTTCTTTTTCCTTCATGAGCAGACTAAGCGTCTGAAGCGTTTTTCCCAGACCCATGTCATCGGCGAGGATGGCCCCCATTCCATGTTCCTTCATGAAATTCAACCAGCTATATCCCTGAGACTGGTAGTTTCTTAGAGTTGCCTTTAAATGAACAGGAGGAGCCGTTTCGGGAATTTGGTTGATATCTTTAATAGACTCCACCATTTTAGCCAACCCATTGCGGGAGGAAGGAAAACTTAACAGAGGAACCTGATATTTTTTAATGCTAAAGGTTTCTCCGTTGCGCAGTTCTGAAACTTCCATCAGGTGATGAAAATCAGAAAACCATTCTTCGGGTAAAATCGCTACTGTCCCATCAGGCAACAGGTATTCTCTTTTCCCCTTAAGGATATGATTGCGAAATTTGATAAAAGGAATAGAAAATGCGCCGATATTTACCATCGCTTTAATATCAAACCAGTCGCCAGACTCCACGGTTGACATGACAACTTCCGGTTTCAGGAGATTAAGCTTATACTCCTGATTTTCCTGTACAATTGCAATTCCCTTCTCCTGAATGACTTGCGTATATTTGGAAACCCAAACTAGCCCCTTTTCTTTCTCGACATATTCCCAGGGAGTAAGGCTGTTTTGGTTGGGTTGTACCGTTTGGAGAAATGAATAAATTTCTTTTTCCCGATGATAATGCCTGACTATCCGGTAAAAAGTATAATCATCTCCGTTTTTTTTTAAGATCGCTTTGGTTTCCTCCGGACTCCGTAATTCAATGGTAAAGGTATCGTAGACAACTTCCGTTACAAAGGAAAAACTTTTCCCATTATGATCTTTAACCCGAATTTGAAAATGAGGTTCCTCCCGTATTTCCTTAATCTGAAATCCTTTGGCAACAACCGGATATCTTTCAACTAATTGGGTTACAAACTTCCTGTAATATTCTTCCTCTTTATCTCTGGGAACGGCGATAAAATCTTTTCTCAGAAACGGCTTAAGTTTTTTTCCATCCACCTGGCTTTTAAATGTAAAGAGTTCTCCCTGAAGTAGAATCCAGGCCGGATTTTCACAAATAATAATCGCTCCTTTTCCTGTAAGTTTGATCGTTTCCCCTTTCAGTTTTATCGTTGGATAATATCGGGTGAAAGTTTCCTTGCGGCGAAAGTGAAACCAAATGGTTGCATCTTCCTGAAGAAAGGAAATATTCTTTTTCGCCGGATATCCATCATTTCCCATTTCGAATACCTGTTTTTTACTCAGGATTGCCATGATTTGAGCTAACTGTCGCTGCACGAGGTTCATGGCAAGTTTTTTTAACTCACCATCAAATTTGGTTGTAAAAAATTCAACCTCCTTCCGGGGGTTTCCGTGAAATTTTTTAATGATTTGGCGGGGAGAAATACTATCAGTAAGTGCTATCAGTTTTTTATCATCGTCATCCAGACCTTTGGAAAATTGATTCATATTCTCCGGCAGAAGACGATGATGCACCAGGCTGAGTTCGCCATTAGGCAAAGATTGTACGACATGAGACGAGATCAAATATCCCAGATACTCATGGTGGTAAATCGAGTAGACTACCTGAAATGGAAGTGTCGCATCGACTAATCTCATAGATTAGAAGTAAAATTCTTTAATATTCAATTATATTTAAGCCGTTCAGTTTAAACCAAACTTAAAGATACTATTTTTTAGAAAATCCCCGAAACTTTTTACAGAAAATGCAAAAAACATACCTTTTTATTGGAATTATGATTCTTTGGTCTGTATCAATAAGTCAGCCCATCATTGAGAAGAATCACCTGCCCGTTCCGGGCTATTCGGCCTATATTAGTACTCCAGATACTTTATTGCAGGTAGATCCAACACCCACTGATACCAATTATCACTGGGACTTTAGTGACTTTACGGTCATCTCTCAGCGCAAAGACAGCTTTATCGCTTTAAGTGCGGTACCTTTTGCGATCCGGTTTCAGGTGCCAGGAGAAGTTAATGTAGTTCAAACACAAAATACCCCTGATTCGGTTGGTGGAGTGGAACTGGGAGAAGCCTTTACTTTTTTTGAGGCAAATGATACTGCTTATCTCGGTTATGGTATTGGAGGAACGGTGAGTGCTTTGCCTTTAGCCTTAATTAATTTTCCCCCTGATGTCATATATAGTCTGCCTCTGACTTATGACCAAAGAGATACTTCTTATTCTGAAGCTGAATTGGCGGTCCCGGGTTTACTCTATGTAAAAAGAGAACAGTTGCGAATTACGCATGTGGATGGGTGGGGGACACTTTCCACGCCTTACGGAATGTTTTCCGTGTTGAGGGTAAATTCTTCTACAACTGGTTCAGATACCTTATCTTTTGATACTCTGGGTGTGAGGGTAAATAATCCTTTGCAAACGGAATACAAGTGGATTGGAGTGGAAGAACGGATACCCTTACTTCAGGTCAATACGGTTACTGTGGATTCCGTTGGAGAATTTGTTAACTCTATCGCTTATGCGGATTCAATGAGAAACTTTGACACAACATCTACAGGGATTGAGAAAACGAATCTGACAAAACCGCTGAGCATATACCCCAATCCGGCCCAAAATCAGACTACGATTGAGTTGCCTGATTTTGGTGGCTATTCAATAGAAATCTATGATTTGAATGGTAAGCTTGTGCAAAAAACGGCCTTTCGTGGAGGAAAAATTGACTTGAATCTTTTTGCTTTTAAGAAAGGTGTTTATCCTGTAAAAGTAGTGGGAGAAAGACAGGTTTATACTGGAAAACTAGTTATCAGGTAAACTTCCGGCACCTTTCTTATATTTGCACCGGACTTACAACTCGGGCAGTAGGGTATCGTATAATCAATTTCAAAAGTTTCAGAAATTATTGTAAGTTTGTAATAGATTCTGAAAATATTCAAATTTCAAATCCATGAATCTGACTAATTACCTCCAAATAAATCCAAATCTTTCTGACACTGATCGGGAAATTGCCGATAAAGTCATTCATCAGCAGAGGATTACTGATGAAGAATGTTTATATCTCTATGAGGAGGGGGATCTCTCCTTTGTGGGAGTACTGGCGGATGCAGTTCGACGGGCAAAACATGGGCAAAAGACCTATTTTAACCGCAATTTTCACCTCGAACCGACCAATGTTTGTATCTATGATTGTACTTTTTGTTCATATTCAAGAAAGATCAAAAAGCGTGAAGATGGCTGGGAACTTACTCTTGAGGAGATGTTGGATGCAGTCAAAAAATATGATAATCAACCGGTAACAGAGGTTCATATTGTAGGAGGAGTTTTGCCTCAGTACAATTATCAATTTTATCAGGATTTATTCCGCCGAATTAAGGAACACCGTCCTGAATTACATATTAAAGCACTTACTCCGGTAGAATATCACTACATTTTCAAGAAAGGGAAGGTAAGTTACCGGGAAGGGCTAAAAGCCATGATTGATGCAGGGCTGGATTCCATGCCGGGAGGCGGAGCCGAGATTTTCCATCCGGAGATCAGAGATCAAATTGCCGGAGGGAAATGTACAGGCGATGAATGGCTGGAGATACATGAAATTTCTCATGAATTGGGAATTCGCACCAATGCTACAATGTTGTATGGCCATATTGAAAAATACTGGCACAGAGTGGACCATCTACGTCAGCTTCGTGAACTTCAGGACCGAACTGGAGGTTTCCAAACCTATATTCCCCTGAAATTCAGGAATAAAAACAATGAATTGTCTCATCTGGAGGAAGTATCTGTGATCGAAGATCTGAAGAATTACGCCATTGGACGTATTTACCTGGACAATTTTGACCATGTAAAAGCCTACTGGCCCATGATTGGTAGAAAAACGGCTCAACTTGCTTTATCCTATGGAGTAAATGATATTGATGGAACCATTGATGACACCACCAAAATTTATTCAATGGCTGGTGCTGAAGATCAAAATCCTGCCATGTCTACAGAACAATTGGTAGATTTGATTGCAAGCGCAGGTTTTGAGGCCATTGAGAGAGATACTTTATATAATGTTATTCACGATTTTTCGAAGGAATCCCTCGCCGGAGAAGCAGAAATCGCATGAGTGAGACAACTTTGTATTTTCTCCGACATGGAGAAACCGATTATAACAGGAAAGGAATTGTACAGGGCGGAGGCATAGACTCCGTCCTGAACGAAACCGGAAAACAGCAGGCCCAGGCCTTTTTCGATTTTTATCAAAGCCATTCCTTTGATGCATTTTATGCCAGTACGCTACAGCGTACGCATCAAACCCTTGAGCCCTGGCGCTCAAAAGATATTCAGCTGGTCCAGCATCACGGACTCAATGAATTCAACTGGGGAATTCACGAAGGAAAATTGCCTACACCAGAGCAACGCGCTTCTTTCCGGGAAATTTTGGAAAGCTGGAAGGCAGGTGACTTACACAGGAAAGTCGAAGCAGGTGAATCTCCTATTGAAGCCTGGAAGAGGGCAGAAGATTTTTTCGAAGAAATTATTTCCAAACACATCGGGAAGAAAGTATTGATTTGTTCGCACGGACGGCAGCTCAGAGTTATCTTCGCTAATTTGCTGGGAGTGGGGATGAATAATATGGAACAATATTCTCATCATAATACAGCCCTTTCAATTATCAAGATCAGACCTAACAATACCGGGGCCCTTGAAGTTTTTAATAATACGACTCACCTGAAAGATTCAGGTCTTAATTCAATCTGATTATGCTGGATATTGCTCTGGTTTCATATATAAATACCCGCCCATTTATGGATGGGTTTGAGGCTCACATTTCTCCTGAAGAGGCACAGTTTCATCTCTTACCTCCTTCATCCTGCACCCAATATCTTCTTGAGGGAAAATGTCAGATGGCTCTTCTGCCTGTGGGTGCTTTACCCCTGTTTAAGAAGGTGGCGATTATGCCCAATTATTGCATTGGAGCGAATGGACCGGTTGAATCGGTTTTTCTTTTTTCTCAGAGACCTATTGAAGAAATTGACACCGTTTTTTTGGACCGCCATTCAAATAGTTCTAATGGACTCACCCGTGTACTGATGAAACATCACTGGAAAAAGGAAGTGCGATGGATCATGCCTGAAGACAAACACTTTGACAAAATCAAAGATAATATCGGAGGCGTAGTCATTGGTGATAAAGCTTTAAGGATCAGGGACGAGTTTACCTACCAGTATGATCTTGCCGACGAGTGGAAAAAAATGACAGGTTTGCCATTTGCCTTTGCGGTTTGGGCTTATATTCCAGGTGCAATCAGTCAGGACCAGTTAAAGCGGTTCAATGAAGCGATGAGATTTGGAGTTAGTCAGGCTGAGAAAACAGCAGAAAAATGGGGCCCTTCTTATAAAATTGACCGGGAACTGGCACGCCATTATCTGCTTAACTGCATTGATTATCACTTTGATCAGGGAAAACATAAGGCTTTGGACCTTTATTTTAAGCTTTTGACGCAATTGCCAGAATTGAAACTGGAGGTGTTGGAGAAGGTTTAATTACGCTGTCATTTTAAGGTTAACGATTCCCTATATCTTTTCGGGCCCCTTTTTCATTTATAAAAAGCATCTCTGGTCCGTTTTTGCCTGAAAGGAGGTCCCCGATCGCTTCGCGTCGGGGATGACACCTGAAAGTGTGGCATATACACGCCGAACATTTCGGCGTGTACTACTACATGCGCGCATGTCATCCCCGACGACGAAGGAGATCGGGGATCTCCGAAAGACAAATCGTAAGATTAAAATTTTTCACCACAATTTCACCACCTCCCAAATCTCAGGATGTTTCCCAAACAGACTTACCTCTCTTTTTGTAGTAACCTCCAACCCAAAATCCTCCAATTGCCCAATCTCATTTTCCTGCTCATGTGTCAATAAAATCGCTTTCCCGTCAACCTTCAATACCCGATTCACTTCTCTCCAAAACGGTGCAAGCCCACGCCTCAAATCCCCCGCAGCATCTACCTGATGATTCCAGGGAATGTTGCTGATGATCTTATCAATAGATTGATCCGGAAAGGGTAAGGAACCAGCATCACTTTGTTGAAATTCTGCCTCAATTCCAGCCTGATGAGCGTTTTTCCGGGCATTTTCTAATGGTTCACTTTCAAAATCCAGTCCCAAAACCTCTGCTGTAGGACATAGCGTTTTTGCTTCAATCGGAATCGTTCCTACTCCGCAAAAAGGGTCAATAACTTTTTGACCAGTTTTTATTTCTGCCAGGAAAGCCATGGCATGTGCCAAGGGCGGATGGAGCGACCCGGAGCGCGAAGTCGTTTTATAATCCCGCCGGTGCAAAGGTTTTTCCTGTAACCGTAACCCCAGCCAACCTTTATCATCCCATAAATGAACCCTAAAAGTAAGATATGGAGGATTTTCTTTCCCCAATTTGCTGCTTTGATAGTTCCCGGGTAATTCCTCCTCCAATCTCTTTCCAATCACATCTTCAATTTCAAAGCGATTGTAATTCCGTTTGCCAAGAAAACTGCCTACAACAGTAAAGAAAAATCGGGGTGGAATTTTTCTGACCTGGGAGAGAGAATGAAGGATGAATTTCGGGTCAATAGGCAGGAAAGTTTCCTCAAGAAAAGTAATACTATTTCTGGTGTGATCTACTCCTTTAATTTCTTTAATCAGGATGAATAGATCATCTATGGTTTTCAGGTTAATGGTTTCTGGTTGATTCAATTCGGCTGAAAATCGCACCTCACGATGTCCAATTTGAGGAGAAGCGGAAGGGAAATTGCGCTGAATTTCAGAGGCGGCTATGCTTTCAATTCCTCTTAAAGTACGAGCAATAAATTTCAGCTTTTTCATTTAAAATGATGGAAATTTTTGTGCAATATACATTCCTGTTTTTATTTCTAAACAATTTCCTCCCCTTATGAGTCTACCAGAGACAATAAAAATCATTGTTTTTGATGCTTATGGCACACTGTTTAATGTCAGGTCAATTGAAGATGGACTTCAATCACATTTTGGAGATCGTGCCGAAAGGATTAGCAGTATCTGGAGGCAAAAACAGCTGGAATATACCTGGCTTCGTACCTTGATGAATAAATATGAGCCTTTTTCAGAGGTTACCAAAGAAGCCCTTGAGTTTGCCTGCAAACATGAAAACATAACTCTTTCGTCTGAGATCAGAAACGATTTGCTCAACCGTTATTTTGAACTATCTGTTTTTGAAGAAGTGCCAGACCTTTTAGCAGAACTCTCACAAAAATATCTTCTGGCGATTTTATCCAATGCCAATCTGTTGATGTTAAAAAGAGCAGTGGCTTATAATAGACTGGACTCTTATTTTGAGGCAGTTTTGAGCGCTGATTCAGTGGGACTTTTCAAACCTCGTCCTGAGGTTTATGAAATCGCTACTCGTCATTTTGGTATGGTAAAAGGTGAAATTGCATTTGTTTCCAGCAATACCTGGGATGTCGCTGGTGCGGCTGCTTATGGGTTGTATGCGATTCGTTTGAAAAGAGGAGAAAAACCCATGGATACGATGGGATTTGAAAGCAGTTTGGAGATTGATCATTTAAGCTTGCTAATATGATAATATTGTTGTAATATTTGGAAAATCAGAAAAAGCCCCCGATATGCATCTTGATGGTACGCATACCTTTAATGCGCCAAAAGAACTAATATGGGAAATGTTACTCAATCCCGAAGTTCTGGCAAAAATTACGCCCGGAGTAAAGACTCTGGAGCCTACCGAAGAAGGAAAATTTAATATAGTATCCAGCGTCAAACTTGGACCGGTTAATGGTTCATTTAGTGGCGAAATGGAAGTAGCTGATCAGGTGAAGCCCGAAAGTTTTACCCTGAGAATGAAGCAAACCAGCAAAATAGGCAATGTGAATGCTGAAGGTTCGATTTCGCTGAAAACGGTGGAGGGAAATCAAACCGAAGTTGCCTTTACGGGTGATGCAAAGCTTTCCGGAACATTGGCCCGAACAGGTCAGCGTGTACTTTCGGGAGTCGCCCGTACGATGACCAATCAGTTTTTTTCATCACTGGAAAAAGAAATTACTGCCGCTATGCCAGCCGAAGAGATTAAAAAGGACACACAAGGCCTCTGGGCCCGATTTATCGCCTGGCTGAAACGGTTATTTGGCTCGGGGGAATAAGGTTCCCCGGCCTTTTTTTACATATTTCAACTAATCAATTTATTTGTCTATGGGCATTTCTATTGAAGTCAACGTGAATGGCGAAAAGCGTCATTCGGAAGTTGACGCCAGACTACTACTCGTTCATTACCTGCGGGATACCCTGGGACTCACTGGCACGCATGTGGGCTGTGACACCAGCAACTGCGGTGCCTGTACGGTGTTAGTAGATGGAAAAGCGGTAAAAAGTTGTACCATGCTTGCCGTGCAGGCTAATGGTGCCGAAGTCAAGACCATTGAAGGTATGGCCGAAAACGGGGAGCTTCATCCTCTGCAATCTTCCTTTAAAGAAGCACACGGATTACAGTGTGGATTCTGTACGCCGGGAATGATTATGACAGCAGCAAATTTGCTGGAAAGAAACAGCAATCCATCCGAAGAAGAAATACGCCACGCCCTTGAAGGGAATTTTTGTAGGTGTACAGGATATCACAATATTGTCAAGGCCATACAATTGGCCGCTCAACAACTAACATAAACAGGTATGGCATCTCTTATAGGAAAACCCGTAAAACGCGTTGAAGATAAACGTTTTATAACCGGTAAAGGCCGATATACCGACGATATTGTCCTTCCCGGAATGGTCTACGCTTACATTATTCGTAGCCCGTATGCACACGCAAGAATCAACAGCATCGACACCTCTGCCGCTACTGCCATGGACGGAGTGGTAGCTGTATTTACCGGTAAAGATATAACCGGTATTACCGGAGTTCCCACCGGCTGGCAGGTAAACTTTAAAAATGGTGATACGATGAAAGAACCTCCACATCCCCTGATTGTGGCCGATAAGGTAAGGCACATGGGTGATAATGTGGCGGTTGTCATTGCTACCAGTAAAGAACTGGCTCGCGATGCGGCAGATATGGTAGAAGTTGACTATGAAGAATTAGACGCTGTGGCTGACGCAGTGAAAGCTGTTGCGGCAGGAGCTCCTTTGGTACATGATGATGTGCCCAATAATATCGCTTTTGACTTCGAGTTGGGGGACAAAGCGAAAACCGATGAAATGATGGCGAAAGCCGATCATATAACTACGCTTGAATTTACAAACCAGCGAATTATTCCCAACGCGATTGAACCTCGTTGTGCGATTGGGGATTATAATTCTGCTACTGATCGCTACACCCTTTATACCACTTCTCAAAACCCGCATTTGACTCGTCTTTTGATGTGTGCTTTTGTACTGGGAATACCTGAGCATAAAGTGCGTGTGGTTTCTCCTGATGTAGGAGGCGGTTTTGGTAGTAAAATTTTCCATTATACCGAAGAAGCATTGATGATCTGGATTTCTCAGCGAATTGGTCGTCCTGTTAAGTGGAATTCGGATCGAAGTGAAGCTTTTATGACAGATGCGCACGGACGAGATCATATCACTAAAGCTGAGTTGGGTCTGGACTCTGAAGGAAATTTTCTGGCTTTGAGAATAAACACTCATGCTAATTTAGGCGCCTATCTCTCTACTTTCGCACCTTGTGTACCTACCTATCTGCATGCTACGCTTCTTCAGGGACTTTATACGACTCCGGCAATTTATATTGACCTGACGGCTGCTTTTACGCATACTACTCCTGTAGATGCACTGCGTGGGGCAGGAAGACCAGAAGCTACTTTCCTATTGGAGCGAATTATAGAAAATGCGGCTCGTGAAATAGGAATGGACCCAACTGAACTTCGCCGTAAAAACCTGATCCCTCCGTTTGATGGAGTAAATGAGCCGGGTTATCAGACTCAGGTTGCTCTTCAATACGATAGCGGAAACTATGAAGCAGTTCTGGACAAGGCTCTGGATATGTTTGACTATAAAGGCTTTAGAGAAAGACAAAAAGCTGCAAAAGCGGAAGGCAAACTGTTGGGAGTAGGTTTCTCCACTTATATTGAAGCCTGTGGAATTGCCCCATCAGCCGTTGTCGGAGCGTTGGGAGCACGTGCTGGACTTTATGAATCAGCTCAGGTTCGTGTGCAGCCTACCGGTAAGGTAAGCGTGTATACCGGTTCTCATTCTCACGGACAAGGGCATGAAACGACTTTTGCGCAGATTGTGGCTGATAAATTCGGAATCAATCTCGAAGACGTTGAAGTGGTTCATGGAGATTCAGAAGCAGTTGCTTTTGGTATGGGAACGTATGGCTCAAGAAGTTTAGCTGTAGGTGGAAGCGCCATTATGAAGAGCATTGATAAGGTAATTCAGAAAGGAGCCAAGATTGCTGCTCATAAACTGGAAGCCAATGAGGATGATCTCGAATTTGCAAATGGTGCCTGGACGGTCAAAGGAACTGATAAATCTATCGGATTTGGTGATATTGCCCTGACGGCTTATGTTCCTCATGATTATCCTGCGGGAGTTGAACCCGGAATGGACTTCGCCAGTTTTTATGACCCGACGAACTTTACCTACCCATTCGGGGCGCATATTGCAGAAGTTGAGGTTGATAAAGACACCGGAAAAGTAAAGATTGTCAGATATGTTGCGGTAGATGATGTTGGAAATGTCATTAACCCAATGATTGTGGATGGTCAGCTTCACGGAGGAATCGCTCATGGTATTGGGCAGGCCTTGCTGGAAGGAGCCATTTACGATGATGATGGTCAGCTCATTAATGGCAGTTTTATGGACTATACCATGCCGCGTGCTGACGATCTTCCTTCCTTTGAGGTGGATCGCACGGTAACACCTTGTCCACATAACCCATTAGGTGTGAAAGGAGCGGGTGAAGCGGGTACAATTGCGTCGACCCCGGCAATCGTTAATGCTGTTCTGGATGCCTTATCCGATTACGGAATAAAGGATATCAAAATGCCTCTGACGCCCGAGCGTGTCTGGAGAGCGATGCAGAATGGAAAATAGATTATTAGTTAAAAAATCAACAGCTGCTAATGGCAAACGGCTAACAGCCAAAAGCCAACAGCTAAACAAAAAAAATATGATTCCATCATCATTTGCATATCATAAACCTTCTACCGTAGACGAAGCCATTCAAATGCTTCAGGATGCCGGTGAAGACGCCAAATTACTGGCCGGAGGCCATAGTCTCATTCCAGCCATGAAGCTGAGAATGAATTCGCCTTCGGCATTGATCGATCTGAGAGGAATCTCAGGTCTGAGATATATCCGCCAGGAAGGCAACGCTATTGCCATTGGTGCGGCTAGTACCCACCACGATATTATTGATTCTAATCTGGTGCAAAGCCATCTGGCCATGATGGTTCAGGCCGGAAGCCAAATCGGTGATATTCAGGTACGAAATATGGGTACCATTGGTGGGAGTATTGCCCACGCTGATCCCGCAGCGGACTGGCCTGCTTGTTTAATCGCCGCTGATGCTTCTATTGAAATGAAAGGTCCAAACGGAACCCGTACAGTAGCTGCTGAGGACTTTTTCCTGGGTTTGTATTATACTGCTCTGGAAGAAGGTGAAATCATTACGGAAGTGAAAATTCCGATTCCTGCACCAGGGACTAAATCTTCGTATGTCAAATTTCATCAGCCAGCCTCTCGATTTGCTATTGTAGGTTGCGCAGTAATGATGAAATCCAGCGGTGGGACTTGTCAGTCCATTCGTGTGGGATTTACTGGTGTATCGGATATGGCTTTTCGGGATACGGATCTGGAAGACGCCATCAGAGGAAAAGAACTCAGCGCTGCGAATGTGGAGGCTGCTTCACAGGTAGCTGCTGCCGGAAAAGACATTCTGGGAGATCATTTTGCCTCAACTGATTATCGCCTGCATTTGGCCCGGGTATTTGCAGCCAGAGCGATTCACGCTGCGAGCTAATATTTCATTAGCCCGGTAATGTATTTCATTTTCATTATATTAAAAAGCGGGTAGATAGCCCGCTTTTTTTTAAGTGGATGGATTGTGTTATTTAGAAGTAAAAACAAGGAACAAGAAATTACAAAGTGGAAAGTAAATTTTTTGAAAATCAGATAGCTAGCTTTTTAAATTATACTTTCTTGTTTCTTGTTTTTACTTAAAATTAAATAAGGCTATCCTCTTACATCCAGCTTCCCAATTAATATTTACTATGAATAATCCCACTCTTCCCCAAATTCAGGAAATGCTTAACCAGCAGGGGTACGTAACCGAAAATGCCATCGTCATGTCGCTTTTTCTGGCGATGAAATTGGGAAAACCCCTATTAGTCGAGGGCCCTGCCGGAGTAGGTAAAACTGAAATTGCCAAGTCGATGGCGAAAGCCCTGGAAACAGACCTGATCAGGCTTCAGTGTTATGAAGGACTGGATGCTACTCATGCTCTTTATGAGTGGAATTATCAGCGCCAGTTACTCCATTTGAAAATGGATGAAGGAAGCGACAAGACTTTGGAAGAAAAGGAGAAAACCATTTTTGGGGAAGAATTTTTACTGAAAAGACCTTTACTGAAGGCCATTACCCATCATCAGCCACCGGTTTTACTGATTGATGAAATCGATCGTGCTGACGAGGAGTTTGAGAGTTTTTTGCTGGAGGTTTTATCAGACTGGCAAATTACGATTCCTGAAGTGGGAACAGTTTCTGCAACGCATATTCCTGCGGTGGTGATTACAAGTAATCGCGTCCGTGAATTATCTGAAGCATTGCGGAGACGTTGCTTGTATCTATATATCGGATATCCTGATTTTCAAAAGGAACTGGCCATTGTTAAAGGGAAAGTCCCTGAAGTTGATACTCGCCTGGCGGGACAAATAGCCCTGTTTATGCAGGAATTACGCCAACGCAAACTGGAAAAAATTCCCGGGATCGCCGAAACGATTGACTGGGCAATGGCTCTGGTCGCGCTGCATCGTACCCATCTTGATCATGAATTGGTTGAATCGACCCTGGGGATTATTCTGAAGGATTGGAAGGACATTCGGAATACGCAGGATTCTTTGTCAGAGCTTTTGGAGAAGGTTGGGGTGAAATCCCGGGTGGGATAAATAGGAATTTTGTTTTTCGGATTGTAGATACGCGATTAATCGCGTATCTACAATCCGAAAAACAAAAAACGGAATGATTTACAGATTAAATGACTACAAAAACCCTCATAAAACGTCACACCGAGCTAAGCGCAAATATTCTTGCCTTTTGTCGTTTCCTACGGCAAAAAGGCTTTCCCATTGGTCCCATCGAAATTGCTGATGCCATAAAAACCCTTGAATACCTGCCATTTACCGATCGGGAAATGATGCGGGAATCTCTTCGTGTGGTCATTCCCAAAAGCCAGGAACAGCAGGAGA
>JAGQVA010000508.1 GCA_020438265.1 Bacteroidota bacterium | reverse complement strand
CGTCATATTCACTTACCAGCACATTAACTGTCAATCCACCATAAACAGTCAAAAACTTACTAAATTGAAAGCTTACGTTTCCGCTGACTCTGTTTAACAAATTCAAATCATCGGTCCACCATTCTCCCTGATTAATATGATATGAAACTGCATCAAGATTGGCAGCGATTGGTCCCAGTTTCAGAATTTGACTTCCAATTCCATATCCTGCCCCCCAGGTCGTTTCATTTCCCAGAGGATTAAACCCAACAGCAATAATATTATAGAATCTCGGGACTCCCATTTTTATAATTGCTGCTCCTCTGAAAATATCATTGGTTTCAAATTCCAGAGCCCGGAACCCTCCTTTTCTGACAAAACTAAACAGTCCTATCGGAATTCCTCCACTGACAGAATCTGCAATATTTACTACACCAATCTGAATCCCTTTTAATGTACCCGCGATATTCATAAAGCCGGAAGCCTGGATGCCTGAGGTTTGTCTGGCAATATTGAGAAAACCAGCAAATTGTCCGCCTTGTAATTTCCCTCCGGCAACATTCATAAAACCGGAAGCCTGGATCGCTCTTACGTCTTTTCCGGCGACATTGATAAACCCGGCGAACTGCCCGCCATTGACATCCCGGCCTACGATATTTCCAAATCCGGCAAATTGAAGCCCGGAAGCATTATAGCGGATACCATTGACAAAACCTCCAAATTCCAATCCCTGGAGAGCGCCGTTGTATCCGGCGATCATATTAAAGGATAAGTGATTGACAAACTGTCCGGAATAAAACCCATTCGTACCAATGGGGTGAATCAGACTGATCTGAACCGGACGGTGTTTGAGGCGACTGAAATTGCCTCTTTCTTCCTGGGCTTTTCCTAAAAAAGCAGAAAGAAAAATAATTGATGTGAGAATAATATGCTTCATTTTTCAGTGATTTTATGGTTAATCACTGAGGTGACAGATGGGGGAGAGGAATACCCTTATTGGGAGAAAAATAATTTTTTCAAAATTCAACCCCAATATGCCACCCTGCCCAGGCCTGAACTTTACTATTTGTCCCCGCCTCTCTGTCAAATAGCGGAAAAGAGGCTACGGGCTCAACCATATAATTGGTCTGAGCAGGATCATAATACCGCAAACTGGCACTTGGTCCGGCAGAAAAACCAAACCCCAAATCAGAGCGATACCTGAGATAAAGCTGAAAACGTGAAATCAGGTTTTCCAGTCGGGTATTGGCATCTTTGGCGTTGAGCATATAAGCGATAACTTCAGAATGAATTCTCCATTGAGGTTTTATAGCCAGGGAGGTGCCCAAACCATAACCATATCCCCAGGCAAAACGATTTGGGGCAGGATCGATTCCTGCTGAAAAGAGATTATAAAAACTGTGGTTTCCGCTGCGATAGGTAAAATGAAGGGGAAGAAGATCTGAAGTTGATATTTCAAAATGGTGATATCCCAGTCGAACGAATGAAAAAAGCCCAATCGCGACTCCCCCCAAAGAATCAGCATAATTAAACAGCCCGATTTGCATACCTGTTGCCTTATTGGCGATATTGGCTACTCCAGCAATTTGGATTCCTCTCAGGGTATCTGTGGACACATTGATAAAACCGCTTATCTGCCCACCATAGCCATTTTCGGCTACGTTCATGGCGCCTGCTATCTGTAAGCCTACAAATTTTTTGCTTAAAAGGTTAGCCATTCCGGCTAATTGGATACCGTAAATGGTGTCAGAATGATTGTGAATACCAGCGGTTTGAATCCCGATGGTTGTACCCAGGCTTACATTACTTATTCCCGCTACTTGAACTCCATGCACAGATCCTCCCACTGCATTCACCAGTCCTGCCATTTGAATTCCATCAACCTCATGGCGGTTGGAGTTGAGAATGCCTCCTATTTCTATGCCTTTGACACCTGCTGAGTACCCTGCCAAAACATTAAGAGAAAGTCGATTAATGAATTTGCCCGCTCTTAGTCCATGCGTTCCTGCCGGAGTGATAAAGGAAAATTGGCCTGGGCTGATTTTTATTTCGGATTTTGAAGAGGTATCCTCCAAAATTTCCTCATTAAACATCACTTTCACCAGTCCAATGCTACTTAAGGGATTGGCAATTTGTGGAGGAGGATTGAGCTCATTTGTTTTAATAGGTTCTACTATCAGCGGAAATAGGATGAGATTGAGTTGAGTATCTTCTTTGGCCTGAACGATAAAGGAGTCATGGGGATATTTTTTATGGAAAAACAGCAATTCTCTGGAATGTTTATTCACAGAAAAACGAAGTTGAAAATATCCTTTTTCGTTCGTAAAAACAGGTTCCTGACTTTTGGTATCATTTACTTTTATCCCTTCAATCGGTAACTGAGAGTGGCCATCAAAAATATATCCCGAAACGGTAAAATAGTTTCTTTCAGGTTTTACAGCGAGTGGTTTTCTCTCTACAGCGGTAACTGGTTGGGCATTTTTGAGAACAACATGATGGCCGACAACTACAGGTTCAAGGTTTGTACTCGCCAGAGCCAATTGGAGCACCTCATTCACGGGAGTATTCCTGGTATGAATGGTAACTGTTTTGTTTTTTGGCAAAATGGCGGGATTATAAGAATAGCTAAAATCTCCATTCTCTGCGATCACTTTCAGGGCACTGGTAAGCGGAACAGCTTCGAGATTCACATCAATTTTTTTCTCAAGAATTTGAGCAAATGAAAACTGAAGAAAAAAGCTATATAGGATGAATGTAAAAGTTCGCCTTGTCAGAATCATTTTATTGATTGAGTAGATAGTTAGCATAAAGACAAAGCATTATTTTGAGCGGTTGCTTAGGGACCACATGCTTCCCCCATAATGAGAAAACCATCGGAAGTCTGGGCAATGTTAAATTGAGGATGATTAATCGTGATAATCTTTAAGACTTCAGCCAGATTTGTTTCTGACTTTTTTAAATTATCGATAAAAATGGGACACTCCTCTATCTCTAAACTTCCAATATCAATATTTACCCGATATGCGCTTTCCAGTGTTATTGCCACTTCTCGAAGCGGCATATTATCAAAATTAAATTCGCCTGTCAGCCATGAATCGCGGTTGGGATTGGAGGCGAAATTGAGGGAAAGAGTTTTTTCTGTTTTATTAAAAACAGCTTCCTGTCCCTGGGTAATCGACACTTTATTATCGCCATCCATGACCTCCACAGTTCCGGAATTAACCGAAACAATCACTTCATTTTCTTTCTCAAAAGACCTCACATTAAAACTTGTCCCGACAACTTTTATCTCTATGGGCCCGGCCTGAATGATAAAAGGCTTTTGGGGATTGGCTTCAACTTCAAAAAATGCCTCTCCCTCTAATGAAACCTTTCTTTGTTTTCCTTCAAATTGAGAAGGGTAGGTGAGAGTTGAATGTTGATTAAGGGCAATATGTGATCCATCGGGTAGATCCAATGATTTGGGCGTTTCTGCGAGATTTTCAACGGGAATTTCGGTAACCTGATTTTGATTCAGCCAATTGATTAATGCATATCCTGAGACAAATAATACAAGGATTACAGCTGCTACTCGCATCCATTGAGGGAAAAGTACTCTTTTTTGTGGAGGAGATATTTTCTGTTGGAATGAATTCCAGGCCAGATCTGTCATTTTGAGGTCTTCCTCATCTACGATACCTGTTGCCTCCCAACTCGCCTTTATTTCCTGAAAATAAAAGCGGTTTTCCTCATTTTTTTGAATCCAGTTCTCCACCTCTGCCTGCTCTTGCGAAGAGGTCTCACCAGCCAGATATTTGGCTAGTAATTCGTCCGGTGCATAGGGTGGAACCTTTTTCATCATTTATATTTCTTTGTTATGACAATTCAACATTATCTTTTCCCTTATTGAAAGAGGAAAAAAATTAATAATACAAGAAAATCCTTCAAATCCTCTCTCAATCTTTTGAGTGCTTTGCCCATTTGAACCTCCACCGTTTTGGGGGAAATATTCAGTTTTTTCGCTATTTCCTTATATTTTAATCCATCAAAACGACTCATTCTGAAAATTCGGGCGCATTGTTCTGGAAGCCGCGCAATCGCGCCATAAATTCTTTCCTTTGCTTCCATGGTTTCCATGCTGTCGGTCAAATCTGCTTGCGGAGTAAGGTCTGCGACATACTGATGATGCCCTTCTTTGATTTTTTGGCTTTTCATCATATTCAAACACTGGTTATGAACTGCACGAAAAAGATATGACTTTACCGAAGTCTGGATATTGAGTTCATCTTTCTTTTGCCAAATCTTCAGGAAAACCTCCTGAACAGCTTCGTCAGCCATTGCCTCATCTGATAATAATTTCAGGGCATACCCCCGCAATCCCGGATAATATTGCCGGAATACGGTTTCAAAACTCTGTCCGTCAGGAAATATGTAGTCAGATTTAGCCAAAGTGAGAATATCTTGAGGATTATTCGGCGGGGAATTTACGAGAATTTTGCGGATTGGGAAAGGGAGGAGCAGATTGAACGGGATGGGTTCGTTTGATATTCGATTTGTGATATTTGAATTGTATTTTTTATAACACTGTTATACAGAAGTTTATTTAGATTTTAGTTTGTTATCAAGGGAGAACCAAGTCTGGAATGGTAGCTTAATTATTCTCTGCCGAAGGCTTCAATAAGGATTGTCACCCTGAGCGAAGTCAGCGAAGCGAAGGGTCTTA
>JAGQVA010000507.1 GCA_020438265.1 Bacteroidota bacterium | reverse complement strand
GATTTTCCTTTATAACGCACTTCGAGTGTTTCCCGGTTGTAACGCCTTCCCTGACATTTGGGGCAGGTGACATAGACATCGGGAAGGAAGTTCATTTCAATGGTCTGGACACCAGCCCCCTGGCATTCTTCACAGCGCCCGCCTTTGACGTTGAAGGAAAATCGTCCGATTTTATACCCTCTGGCCTGGGCCTCGGGCAAAGAAGCATATAACTCACGGATATAAGTAAAGGCTCCTGTGTAGGTAGCCGGATTACTTCGGGGCGTACGCCCAATGGGCGCCTGATCAATCCGCACCACTTTATTCACCAGATCCAATCCCTCGAAGGATTCATAATCCATGGGTTTTTGCTTGGATCGATACAGATGCTGACTGATAATAGGGAAAAGGGTCTCATTAATCAGGGTGGATTTTCCACTGCCGGAAACTCCTGTTACACAGGTGAAAACCCCTAAAGGCAATTCCAGATCTACTGATTTGAGGTTGTTGCCAGTTGCGCCTTTTAATCGGAGAAATAGATCTTTAGATTTTCGCCGTTCAGCAGGGATTTCAATTTGCCTGCGATTGGATAAATAATCTGCTGTGGGACATGGAGTCGCCAATACTTCCTCAGGCGTGCCCTGAGCGACAATCTCGCCTCCAAATTCACCTGCTCCCGGTCCAAAGTCAATAATGTGGTCGGAAGCCAGCATGGTATCTTTATCATGCTCTACAACCAGAACAGAGTTACCAAGGTCCCGAAGTTCCAGCAGCGATTGAATGAGGCGCTCATTATCGCGCTGATGGAGACCAATACTGGGCTCATCTAATATATAAAGCACATTTACCAGTTGAGAGCCAATCTGTGTTGCCAGTCTGATACGCTGCGCTTCTCCTCCGGATAGGCTTTTGGCTGGTCGGTCCAAAGCCAGATAATCCAGTCCTACCTGCGTCAAAAAGCCAATTCTTTTGCGTAATTCTTTGATTACTTCGGCTCCAATTTTCTGTTGTTTTTCTGACAGACGGCTTTCCAAATCTTCCATCCATTCGGCAAGCACACCGATGTCCATCTTTGAAAGCTCAAAGATATTTTTGTCAGCAATATGAAAATAAAGACTTTCCTTTTTGAGACGGCTACCTTCACAGGTCGGACAGGTAGATATTTTCATAAACTGCTCCGCCCAGGTTTTGATCTTCTCGGAAGCAGAATTGTAATATTGTTCGGAAACAAAATTATTGATACCCTCAAATCGGGTACGAATTGACTTGGCCGTTCCTTCCTTTTTTCCTAACAAGATAAAATTCCTGGCATCTTCAGAAATCTCTTCAAAAGGCTGGCTCAGCGTAAAATCCAGTTTTTCGCCAATATCTCTGAGTTTTCTAAATATCCAGATATCTCTGAATTCTCCCAGCGGGGCAAGTGCGCCCCGATTGATCGATAACGAGGGATTGGGCACCAAAGCCTCCATATCTACTTCAAATATTTGCCCCAAGCCATTACAGGTTGGGCAAGCTCCGTAAGGAGAGTTGAAAGAGAAAGAGTTGGGGGAAGGAATATCATAGCTGATTCCGGATTCAGGGTCCATCAGGTTTCGGCTGTACCAATAGAGATCTTCTGTATCATGATCCACAAGCAAAACGGTCCCTTCGCCTGTTTTCATCGCTCTTTCCACACTCTGGAAAAGGCGATCGGTATCCGAGCCCACTTTTACCCTGTCCACAACCAATTCGATATCGTGAATTTTATAGCGGTCGAGCCGCATTCCTTTCTGGATTTCCTGAACTTCTCCATCAATTCTCACCCGTGAATATCCATTCTTGGCAAGACTTTCAAAAAGCTCCCGATAATGCCCTTTTCGCGACCGGACCAGTGGTGCGAGGATCAATAATTTCTTTCCGGGGAATTTTTCCGAGATGGTATCCACAACCTCTTCATCCGTCATCTGTACCATTTTTTTTCCCGTCTGATAACTGATCGCATCAGCGGCGCGGGCAAAAAGGAGACGAAATAAATCGTAAATTTCGGTGACAGTTCCCACAGTAGAACGCGGGTTTCGGGAAGTGGTCTTTTGTTCAATAGCAATGACGGGACTAAGCCCGTCAATCTTATCTACATCCGGGCTTTTGAGGTTGCCCAGAAACTGTCTTGCATAAGCAGAAAAGCTTTCCAGATAGCGACGCTGTCCTTCAGCATATAAAGTATCGAAAGCCAGTGAGCTTTTCCCCGAACCACTCACGCCAGTAATTACAACTAGGCGGTTGCGGGGAATAATAAGATCAATATTTTTGAGATTATGCTCTCTGGCCCCCAGAATTTGGATTTTCTCCTCCGGTATTTGGCTCATCTTCAGATTCTGTATTCGGTTCCGATTCTAGCTGCGCATCGGAATCAGCCGTTGGCTCTTCTTCTACCAAACTTTCGGACTCTCTAATTGTTTTGACCAAAAGTTCACTTGCATTTAACTCTTCTGTAAAAGGAAATCTAATATAATAAGTTTTTCCTTCTTTTACAGCCAGGTGATCAGCGATCAACCATGGGTTCATGAGTTTCATCAATTCGTAGGTAGAGCCATTTTCCATGGCAAAGGTACGAAGATCAGAGATATTTTCATTGACCGATACGACTTTATAACGAATAGGATTATACAACTCGTCTTCAGTGAAGTTTAATCCGTAACGCATCGGTTGTTCCAGAATACATTTATAACCCAGTATCCGGTACATATAATTATCTGTCTCACTGTTGAGATCGAGACCATAATAGTCTTTACCGGGTTGTACTTTCATTTTTCTTTTCAGACGCGGGCCACCCATATTATAAGCAGCAGCAACCAAAGACCAGTCGCCAAATTGCTCATAATAATCTTTCAAATATCGGGCTGCTGCAAAAGTCGCCTTTTCCGGGTGAAATCTTTCATCGACAGTGGTGGAAACTTCCAGTCCATAAGCTCTTGCAGTGGGTTTCATAAACTGCCAGAAGCCTTGAGCACCTACGGGTGAGGTTGCATTTGCCAGATTACTTTCAGCTACAGCCATGTAGAAAAAGTCGGCAGGAACTCCCTTCTTTTCAAGAATGTTGACGAAGGTTTCTCTGTAGCGATTCATCCTCTTAAGCGTCAGCAAGGTAGAGTGATGATACTTTACGTTTTTGCTCAGTTCCCTCTCAAGTCTTTTTTTCACTTCAGGACGATCCAGAGGCACTTTCTGACCACCGAATTCAAGATTTGCAGGTGGTCCAAAATTGATGACACTCAGGTGTTGAGAAAGTTGCTTCAGATCTTGTGCAGGTTGAGGTTCTGAAGATTGATTGAATGAGAGGTTTCCAATTGCGATACCCGCAAATCCAATGAGCAGGTATAATAGTTTGGAGATCATATTCAGTGTTAATTGGGGGTCGTCTGTTTTGCGTAAAAGATAAAATCCAAATTTCATTCCATCCTGCGAGAATTCCCGGACAGTTTCGCATATTTTCTTTCAATAAGCTGAATTGTCCGCAGATTCATAAATGCAGAGTTTTCGTTAGAAATTGGGTTTAACGACATGTTGAGAATAAAAATTAGTGATATACTCGACTACTTCATCGGCAGTGTCTACAATTGTAAACAGGTTAAGATCCTCTGGAGAAATATTTCCGGCCTGTTCCAGCAAAACAGTTTTAATCCAGTCGATCAGGCCACTCCAAAAATCTTTACCTACCAGGACAACAGGAAATCTATCAATTTTCAAAGTTTGAATCAGTGTAAGTGCTTCAAATAATTCGTCAAGGGTTCCAAACCCACCGGGAAGTACGACAAATCCCTGGGCGTACTTGACAAACATGACTTTCCTTACAAAAAAGTAATTGAAGTTGATATCCTTGTCGGGATCAATATATTCGTTTGAACTTTGTTCGAATGGCAATTCTATATTCAGTCCCACAGAAGCACCTCCGGCTTGATGGGCTCCTTTGTTTCCCGCTTCCATAATGCCAGGTCCTCCACCAGTAATCACCCCAAAACCAGCCTGCGAAAGTTTTTCCGCAATAGAAGTTGCCAGTTCATAGTTGGGTGTACCCGGTTTGGTTCTGGCCGAACCAAATATAGAGACACAAGGTCCAATCTCTGACATTTTTTCAAATCCCTCCACAAACTCAGCCATAATCTTAAAAACGGTCCAGGAGCTCTTCCCAGTGCGTTTTTTCCACTGTTCTTTGCGATTTGAAAAATATGTACTTAGATGGTTATCCATAGTGTTTTTTATAAATCAGGGCGCAAATGTAAGCATTTTACCTGCAAAAAAAAGCTCAATACCTACGAATTCTCTAACGCCTCTGGTATAAACGAAGAAATACCTATTGGGTTATTTGCGAAAGGGTATCGGTAAGATTTCATGTATTTTTGGTCAAATTTTCAGTTTGTACGATCTGATAATATGATTATTTGAAATGAAATATTGCATGGTATTTCTTAATTTTTCCCAAATGATAGGGCAAATCCCCCTCTGGCTCATTCCCTGTTGAACGCTTATTTCTTCTATGATTACATTGGAGGAATAAAGGTTACCTTATAATGCGAATCAAGGGTAGAAACGTAAGTTTAGAGGCCAGGTCAGAGACCGTCAGGTCTCAAACGTGGGTAGAAAATGAACATTTTCCTTTCTTTATCCCCGATTTTTGTGCCGTAGCGGCGCAAAAATCGGGAGGTGAGGGAGAAATGTCTGTGTTTCTAC
>JAGQVA010000506.1 GCA_020438265.1 Bacteroidota bacterium | reverse complement strand
TACTTCGGTTCGCATTTCCAAAACCGGGTCTCCTGTTTTTAAGGACTTCATCTGGAAAAAATATTCACTGGTGCCCCACTCTGGAATAGTAACCGTTCCTTTGTAATAAATGTATTCATCGTCGACATCCAGAAAATAGAGGTTATACTCATTCTGGATAGTTTGTAGGAGGGATTTTTGATTAACACTGTACAATTTGGAGGGGCTGTATACTGTTGGATAAACAACAAAACTTTTCCCTGAGGGAGTAAACTGCCCGTATGATGTGCCTCCTAAGGCACTTCCAATGTTTAGCGTTTCATTTTGAGCAAGGCTCATGTATGGAAAAAGAAGACAAAGGAAAAAGCTGAGAACCGGATATTTAACACTCATATTCATTCTGTTTTTGATCATTTTTTACCAAATCCGCCAATCATTAGCAATATTCTCCAACCTGAATGTAGGCTGCTGCTGTCCATCGGTCAGCCGGGGCACTTCTGTGGCCAGGTACTGCTGCAACTCCGAAACCATCACCATCCCGTCGCCATTCCCATCAGCCTGCATTTCCTGCAAACCTTTGAGCATAGCGTAGGTAAAAACACCATTCTTCCATTTCTCGCCTTCCAGAGCGAATTCTACCCCACTGGCACTGGATATCACCGAAGCTCCTGTACTGCGCCGCAGGTCTACAAATAGCTCCTTCATCATTTCAAAGGAATTGGCTATGCCGAGTTGTTTGTTGGCGACGGTTTGGTTGTAGGAACGAAACTGAACTTCGCCGTCCGTGGTTTGGCGGGTTTTGATTAGTTCCACACTGCTTTTGTCAATCTCTCCGGAATGACAGGCGTCCATCAGAATGAGTTTTTTTCTTGCCGGAATCTGATCCAGCAGGTTTTCCAGTTCTTCGTAAGGAATACCTTTTGTTCTGGGCCTGGAAAAGTCCACGTCATAAGTCGCCAGATAATAATCCAGTTCTTCGTCAATTAACCCATGACCGGAAAGGTATAAGACCACTGCATCATTGGGTTTGGTCTTTTGCAGGGCCGATTTGATCGTCTGGAGGCGGCTGCGGGTTACTTCCCGGTTGAGCAGTTCGGTGCGATAAACATGAGCAAAATGTCCTTTTTGATCAGAAAACAACCTGCTGATGTCCTGCGCGTCCTTCGCAGCATAACTGAGGTTCATCTCAGGATTGGCATACTCCGAGACACCAATGCTGATCAGATAAAGATCTGAGGAAGCTTGCGGAGCCCTGTATTCAATGCTAAAATTTTCCAGAAGGCTTTCCACTCCTTGTTCATTCATCACTGATAAACGGAACTGATTTTCTCCTGGCGTGAGAGGAATCTGGAAAGAGGATTCAAACTCTTTGCTTTGCTGCTCTTTGATTGAACGGCCTTTTCTGCCCAAAACGGGTACATCATTGACCCAGATATTGATTCGATCAAGCGGATATTTACTGTCGGAAGCTTTCACGAAAACTTCAAAAGTTTCTTCATCCGTGTAGGGAGGAATGCTGGCATTAGTAACCTTAATCTCAGGAAAATGATTTTCATCTACTACCCTGTTTTCGTCAAAACCCATTTTTTCCATGCGTTTTTCATAAGCCTTACGGTAGAGTTCGACCAATTCGGGAGCACTTTCCTCAAAACGGCTCAGGATGATGTCGGGGCGGTTGTATTTGAGGTCGTATTGCTGAAATGGGAGGCTTTGGTCCTGGGCGGAGAAACGGACGTTTTCCAGGGCACCTTTGGTGCCGAAATAATAGCCATCGGGGGTGAGGAGGAGATAGCCGTTGTTTTGGGTGGCGTAGATGGTGATGAGTTTTTCGCTTTTGGGGAGGTGCCAGATTTCGAGATTGCCATTGGGATTAATCAGAAAAAAGTATTTCCCGTCGGGGCTGACTTCCGTTGAGTTAAATCCAAACTGCGCTTTGTCTAATTTGGCGAATAGTTTATATTCTCCTGTATGAAGATTTACCTTGTAGAAAATCAGACCTTTATAGCCACTTATTAAGCCTGAAGATAAGGAGACAAGGAAATAGTCAGGCTCTTCTTTGATATCATAAATGCGATAATGATCCAATGGGTCGGGAAGTTCGATGGACAATGATTCCAGCTCGTTTTTTTCGGTTTTTACTATCCTCAGTGTTAATTGATTTAAAACAGATTGCTCACCCGCGGCTACATATCCTCCTCCTTTTAATCCCGTGTATTGTAATGATTGTGCCCTCGCGGGACTGGAAAGATGATAGCAGGCTATGATTTTCCCATCCTGAATATTTACAAGCAATGGAGCGATTTGATCATAAATTTTTTTTCCCTTGGTCTTCAAACAGGATTTTTTCAGGATTTCACCTGACTCACAACCACAACCATTTACAGCATTTAAAATCAATACGTCGTCATTTTTCGATAAAAATTTAATTTGACGCATATCAGAATCTGCGGGAATTGTTCTGATCAATTGACCCGTTTGAATATTATACACCAGAATAAAAACGGAAATATTTCCCCTGCCCACTCCCATTTGATAATTAAGGGCCAGGAGATATTTCCCTGAAGGACTAATTTTTATATCGAAATATGTGGAAGTGTTAATTTGAGAGATCAGCTCACTGGTTTGATAATCTTTAATTCTTATTTGAGTATTTCCATTTTGGCCATTGATAATTGCCTTGTATCGGTATTGTCCATCAAGATAAAGAAGCCCATCGGGATCAGGTGTATGCTTCATCTGGACTATATTGTTGAGATCAAAACCTAAGGCACTTTGGGAATATACTAATGGAAGAACTACTTTGTGTCCCTCTGGATGTATATGAATTGACCTTGCTCTGGCTAAACCCTGCTTGAAAGTATTTACCTGGGATTGGGTTTGCGTTTGCGTTTTTTTTGCAGGTTGGCTTTTCTTTTCATCAAAATCCAAATAACTAAGTTTATTGTTTTCTACCAGTAACAAATGTTCTCCATTAGGTTCAAATACCGGATAGGTATTAACTTTTAAGAAATCCAACTTCCAACTATTGACGATTTTATTTTGCTCAAAATCTGTAATTGAGGAAAGCACCTTTCCGTTTTTACCCACATAGGAGGTAAGCAACCAGGGTTTGTCAGGATGAAATTGATACGTTTCTGCTTTGCGGACAGAAGTTAATTTTTGCCCCGATTCCAGATCAAAAACACTAACATTTACACTATTCTGAGCCAGAAATACAGAAGGAATGGATTCAGCTATATCCATTACCTTAAGGGCTGCTAAATATTTGCTATTTGCATGGAATCGAAAAGAATAGTCGCCAGCATTGGAAATGCTCAACTTTGGATTGGTCCAATGATTAAGCTCAAAAACATGTAGTTGATTATGCTGGGACTGATTAGCAGGAATTGCCAGATAATTTCCGTCCGGACTAAATCTGCTGCGGGACAATTTGTATGAAAACCCAACCTGGCCAAATGTCGCTTCAGATTCTATTGCCCAGGTACGAGTATCATACTTTTTTATTTGATAGACAGGAGTCATTTCGTGCCCTCTTATTGAACCAATTACATAAAGGTATCGACCATCCTGGCTGTAAATCGCTGTCCCCAGTTTCAATCCTGTTTCCAGGACAATTTCTTTTTGCCCCTCAGGGACGCTAACTACCGTAAATTGAGATTTTTGCTGTTCTGCCAGTTCATTGTACTCCTCTTTTTCCTTGTTGCCATATTCCATTTCACCTGCAAAAAATTTATATGTCAGTTCCTTGAACCTAAGGTTGAAAGGATCTCCCAGGGTTATCAATTTCTTCTTCTGAGGATGAACACCTAAAAATTGAAGGGTTGATTCAAACTCAAAGACTACTTTTTCGTTTTCCCAGGATTTTATTTGAAAAAAAATTGTCCCAGAAGTGCCAGCCTCAAAATCTTGTCCAAAAGCATAGATATATGCTTCATCTCCATCCCAAAAATATTTGAACTGTTGAGTTTTGACTAACCCTCCCTGTGTAATATTATATAACCTTGCAGTCCCCAAACCATAGGAAATAAAATAATTCTCTCTGGCAAAAGCAGGTGAAACATACCCCTGGGGATTCCCATTAATCGATACCTGACTTTCCTGTCCCCAGATAAAATGAGGAACCAACAGCGATGTAATTATGCTAAAAAGAAGTATAAGGCCTTTCATGGATTAGGATGTTTAATATGTTATTTTTGAGTTGGGAAGAAAAAATGCAAATAAACCGGATCATATTGAAGTTAGCTAAAAGGTCCGAATAAGTGAAAAAATCTCCAGGGTAGAGGTATCAGATCCTCCTCCTCAAACATTTACCAAATCCGCCAATCATTAGAAATATTCTCCAACCTAAAGGTAGGCTGCTGCTGATTATCCGTCAGCTTCGGGACCTCCGTCGCCAGATACTCCTGCAACTCCGAAACCATCACCATCCCGTCGCCATTGCCATCGGCCTGCATTTCCTGAAAGCCTTTGAGCATGGCGTAGGTGAAGACACCGTTTTTCCATTTTTCGCCTTCAAGGGCAAACTCTACCCCACTGGCGCTGGAAATGACCGAAGCCCCCGTACTGCGCCGCAGGTCTACAAATAGCTCCTTCATCATTTCAAAGGAATTGGCTATGCCGAGTTGTTTGTTCGCGACGGTTTGGTTGTAGGAACGAAACTGCACTTCGCCGTCTGTGGTTTGACGGGTTTTGATCAGTTCTACACTGCTTTTGTC
>JAGQVA010000505.1 GCA_020438265.1 Bacteroidota bacterium | reverse complement strand
TTTAGCGTCTCCATTGACAAAAAAGCCTGATTCGTCCGAAGGTACAGGCTTAAATCCTCCTTTACCGTTACCTAAAAGGACCAAACCGGTTAAAGCATCATATTGACCTACATTTACCTCATTCCCGTAATCATTCCCGACCAGTAATGCATCAGGATTTCCGTCCTGGTTAACATCGGTAACAACCACACCATTGATCGGAGCAAACTGAGCCTGAATAGGAAGTTTTGTCATCTTGAAAGCTCCGTCTCCCAGGTTTTCTATATAACTGGAGGCCATGTGAGTAGCTTCCATTACAATCGCTCCTTCAAGCTCCTGGGGCATCAGAAGTTCATCTATCGTTGTAACACCAAATTGGCTGTATTTATCAAAACGGTTTCTAAAAATCGGGCTTTGTGCGCCAAGTTCCTTCCAGGAGTGAATCGGGAAGGGTTTCATCGTTCCATCTTCTGCTTTAAAATAACAGGAGATAATCACATCCATAAAACCATTATCGTCAAAATCATTAGCGGTAACCCTAACTGGTTGGTCAGGCGTAGCACAAAAGAAGTTATTCTCGCCTACATTTCCCACGATATAATCCGGGTCGCCATCCTTATCAAAATCCCCGGAAGTAATGCTACTCCACCATCCGACAAGGCCAGAGATACCTGATTCCTGTTGAAGGGCAAACTTTCCGCCCTGGTTGGAGAAAAACGATACCGGGAGAAATTCTCCTACCACAACCAGGTCAACTGCTCCATCGCCATCGTAATCACTCCATATCGCATCTGAAATCATTCCATATTTGGCAATTTCTGGACAAATGGATTCCGTTACATCTGTAAATTTTCCCTTGTCATTATTCAGAATATAACTTCTTGGGGCTTCAGGATAAGCTCCCACCACTACTCTGCCGCCAACAAACAAATCCAAATCACCATCCCCATCATAATCCGCTGCTCTCACACAGCTGCCACTTGCCTTCATTTCTGGTAAAGCGCCTTCTGCCAATTTAAAGTTCCCTTTTCCGTCATTGAGCATCAGACGGTCCTGCATATATTCACTTCCTTCGTCATGTTCAAAACTTCCACTAACCAGATACAAGTCAAGATCACCATCTCCATCTGCGTCAAACAAAAGCGTCCCCATATCTTCCTCCATTTTTTCGGTCTCTTTGGAAATGGCTTTTTGGGTAAAAGAACCATCCTTTTTCTGAAGGAAAAGGCTCCCCTGATATTCTTTGGAGCCTCCCACGAAGAAATCATCCAAATTATCTCCATTGATATCTCCAACTGCGAGAGACGGTCCCATTTGAGAGAATTTATGGGGAATATTTCGCTGAATATTATAATCGATAAAGTCTTTTTCTTCATGAACAAAATCAATTGCGGAGGAAGCTGTGGCATCTTCTACGAGATGCTTTTTCTCTTCAATTGGCAAAGGGGTAGCTTCTTTAGCATCTTTATAATTAAGCGTGATGGTTTGGTTTGCATTAACATTTTCCAATTGAGAGACTTTCTGGTCCGGCCAGATAATCTCTATTTTATCTACAACCTGATCCTCTCCAAGCCCAAAATGTACGGTTTGTTCTACTGTAGAAACATACCCCCGGTAAATATTATGTTCGTGATATTGAATCTCTCCGTTTTTTTGATAGAGGGTTACCTTTGCTCCCAAAGCCATTGAGTTTTTCTCCGGGCCTTCCAGTTTTACTCTCAGGTAATGATTAGCCGTTTCTGGTTGTTGAGCGGAAGTATTTTCATACAAAAAGGCAGGATCATTAATATTATTTACCACATAATCGAGGTCTCCGTCATTATCAAAATCCGCAAAAGCGGCACCATTGGAGAAAGAAGGTTGTGTAAATCCCCACTCAGCAGAAACATCTTCAAAAGTGAGATCGCCATTATTCCGATAAGCGTAATTGGGGATTTTTACGGAAGGGATTTCGGACATTAACTGCTCTTTTGGAGTATAAGGGCCTGATTCCATCCGAAAATTAATGAAGTCATTATCAGTGATATCTTTAGGGAAGCCATTGGTAATTAACAGATCTTTGTAGCCATCATTATCAAAATCGGCGAAAAGTGGCGCCCAGCTCCATTCGGTCTGATGAACTCCCGCCAGTTGTCCAATTTCGCTAAAGCTCATATTGCGGTTATTCACCTGGAGCATATTTCTTACGTGTTGGTGTGCATAGTCATATCGCATGTCATTGATGTAGACGATATAACCATTATTGACAATGACCGTCTTTTTGCGAAGGTTGGTTTCGGGTAACATATCCAGGGTAATGATATCCTGATAACCGTCATTATTGATATCAGCGGCATCATTTCCCATAGAAAAACGAGACTGGTGTTTAATCGAACTATTAATTTGATCTTCAAATTTTCCCTGCCCATCATTCATATACAACAAGTCATTCGTGATATAATCATTTCCGACATAGATATCTGACCACCCGTCTTTATTAGCGTCCATAATGGCAACTCCCAAACCAAAACCTTCCTTAAGAATACCTGCTTCAGAAGAAATATCCGAAAACGTACCATCGCCATTATTTCTATATAAGTGATCAGTATTATCAGAGGTACCATCATTTACTTTTCGGCGATAACTACTTGGAACTCCTTTGATTTTAGAATTAGAAAGGATAAATAAATCGAGATCTCCATCTCCGTCATAATCCAGGAAAGCAGCATGGGAACTATGTCCCTTATCATCGAGGCCATAAGCCGGGGCTTCATCCTTAAAGACCGGAATTCCATCTTCATTAACCCCCTGATTAACAAATAACATATTTGCCCGGAGTTCTTCATCTCCCAAAATAGAAGCACAGGCATAAATATCCATCAGGCCATCATTATTAATATCTACCACTGCAGATCCATACATCCATTTGCCGGGAGAAGCCACACCTGCGACTTCAGTAACATCTTTAAACTTCAGATCTCCCTGGTTGAGATAGAGTTTATTGTCAACCATATTACCGGTGAAAAATATATCCTGAAGGCCATTATTATCGAAATCGCCGATAGAAACGCCCCCTCCATTATAGAGATAGGCAAAATCTATAATATTATATTCCTCGTTTTCAGTAATGGTATTTTGAAATGTTATGCCTGACTGATTTGGTGGGATAAGTTTGAAAAGGGTATTACTATCATTTTTGCAGGCAAAAAGAAAAAGGAGGGAAAATATATATGGCAGTTTTTTCATAATGTAGTTAGTAAGAAGTCCTCTTTGTAAGACCTTAGATATTTGGCGAAGGTCTTATGAGGCCTAATTTATCAAAAAAAAAGGGACTGAATAAATTCAGTCCCTCAAAGTTAATAAATTTCATTCATCCTAGTTATAACCAGGATTCTGAGTAATATTTTGTACTCCGTCAACTGTACTCTGAGCGATTACAGATTGAGGGATTGGCATCCAAAGAGCTCTTTCAGGGAAAGAAGATCCAGAAAGGTGAGATCTTTTCGCCTGCTCTTTAGTGAGGTAAGCATTCATATAAGCAACAGCATCAAAAGGAGCCGCGCTATTTGAAGAATTGAGATGCCAACGAACCAGATCAAACATTCTGTGTCCTTCCATTGCAAGCTCCAGCTTACGTTCAAAACGGATAGCTTTGAGTGCGTCAGCCTGAGAAGCAAAAGACTGGTACTCACTAACTACATAATTTGCAGCAGGAGTGCCATCATCATTTTTCACAAATCCCTCAGGATTAGCAGCTCTTGCTCTTACCATATTAGTAAGGTTCAAAGCTTCATCCAGTTTACCTAATTCTGCTTTTACTTCAGCAGCCAGAAGCAATACATCAGCAAAACGAATGATGTGTACGTTTTTAGCAGTAGAAGTGAAACCCCAGTCAATTACACCAGCTAATTGAGCGTCAAACTCAGCCAATGTAGGAACAGTTTTAACTGGGTTGTAGATACCACCGTTAGGTACGTTACGTACATAACCGCTAGTACTTCCTGGATTGACACCCCAATCAAGGAAAGGAACACTACGGCGACCAATAGTCCAATCCACACGTGGGTCCAAAGAAGTCGTTAAATCCTCCGTCCATTTTAGTTCCCAATCGCTAGAAGATGTTTGAGGATTTTTTCCTTTATTATCTGTTAAAGCTATATAAGCAAAATCCTGATTATTAACTTCAACATTTGCTACATCACCTACTTTATATTCGAGGGTATCATTCCAGGCTGACCGAGCGGGAGCACCCTCATCAGAAAGGATATCAACATCATTATACGTGTCTAGTAGCGGCAAACCAGCTGCGTCAGTTTTGAATGAGTTAGCCAGGTTCTGAGAAGGCTGGAAAAATCCACAACAAGCAGTTCTTGCAGAACTACCGTGAGGCTGATTCAGCGTATTCTCATAGTTACCATTACTGATAGAACCATCACCATAAGCAGCTTCATAGCAAAACATCAGCTCAGTATTTCCTGCTTCCAGATCAGCGCGGAAGTTGTGATGATACTGCGCAGTCAGTTCCAAAGGATCACCAGCCGGAGTAGTTCCGTTATTTACGATATCATCCAGAACGGCTTCAGCTTCGCTCCACTTACCTTGCCACATATAAACCTTGGCCAGCAAAGTACCTGCTACATATTTGTTTACACGACCAGGAGCACTCATTGTACCAGGCAGGTTGTCATAACCAAATTTGAAGTCTTCTTCCAGAGCAGCCCAGATAAACTCTCCAGCTGG
>JAGQVA010000504.1:4276-4704 GCA_020438265.1 Bacteroidota bacterium | reverse complement strand
CAATATAAACGTCCAATTCCTGGTCCGCAGATTCTGTCTCGTTGCCTTCTCCCAGGTGTATATTAGTCCCGGTTGCTTCTTCGATTCCATTTGAAATGTCATCTGAGAATAGTTTAATAGCAACTTCCAGGCGCTTTGAACCGGGGTTGTAGTCTATTTCGCATACACTGAGATGGAAAGGGTGAACTCCGGCGGTGAGGATTGCAAAGCCTGTTAGAATTGTGAAGTGGGTGAAATGGGATATTTTCATGTTTGAATGTTTCAAGATATTAATTGTTTGAACCCCCGTAGAGACGCGATTAATCGCGTCTCTACAGCGCGTAACACATCTTTTTTGCCGTATCGGCAATAATTGGCAAAACCTGTTGCACCTCTTCCTCCGTCATATTTTCCTTCCATCGCCCTACCCTGCTTTGATGATCGTTAGT
>JAGQVA010000504.1:0-4262 GCA_020438265.1 Bacteroidota bacterium | reverse complement strand
CAAAATCCTTATTATTTGTATTTTGTACCCTCTGGGCCCAGGTTTTTATCTCATCATGATAACGGACTTTGTCCAGTCCTGTTTGCTCACAAACCCGTTCAGCAAATACTTGAGGATCAGCAATCATATCCTCAAACTTCACTAACGATGTTATATTTTCTACAACAGAAAAAGACACAGAATTAATATAGTTCCAATGATGTGCACATTGCTCCACCAATGACCGGGAAAGCCAGGCCTGCCAGTCGTCCGGACGGGGATGGTGCCCCCAGTTTCGCGAAATTCCCACTTTCAGGGAACAAATTGTGTCCAAAGGATGACGCACCAGCCAGAAAACCCGGGTTTGTCCAGGAACTATCTCAAAAAATGTATCCAGGGGAAATGACAGTCCAGGCGTGGGTAGATATTCCGGGCTTTCCTTAGGCACTTTTACTGCCAGTGGAAGATCGTAATTGAGCTTCAATAAATCTGCAAAAGGAGGCTCACTATAATACTGATAAGCAGATAAATGCTTAAATAACTCCCCGAAAATAGAGGTTCCACTACGTCCACAGCCGAGGATCAGGACATTTTTGGGTTTAGTCATACTTTAAATTAACGCATCTCTGGTATAAGCATCAATGCCTTTTTGGATGATTTTTGCGATTTCCGCTTCCATATCAGCATCCAGTTTTTTCACATGGAAACAACTTTTTCCCTTCAGAAACTTCTGTAATTCGGGCGATAGTTCTCCGATATCATCTTTATGTGTGTAAATAGGGAAGAAAGTAAAAGCGAACATCTTTGGGCTTAGGTACAACACTGGCAAAATAAATCCCATCCACCTTCTTTTTCCCCTGCATAACTTCCTTTGTTCCGGTTACCACAAAATTTTCAGGTGTATCGGTTTGAATTGTAAGCGGGGGAATATGTGCTTTGAGCAAGTTTTGTAACGTTTCCTGTATGTGAAAAATTTCCATAAGATTCTCTGTTTTTGACAGGCAAAATAGGAAAAAAAGATCAATCGCTAAAAGCAAAAAGCCGACCCTTAGGCCGGCTTCTTTTAAACTGTATCTACGCTAATTTCTAATAGCCATCATTTTGAGTATATTCCCCGTTTACCGCATCAATATGGGTTTGAGGAATTGGACGCAATACATGGTGAGGTTTAATATTGGGAGCTGCCTGCGCATTGTATTTGGTAACTCGTTCAATCAGTTTTCCTGTACGAGTCAGGTCATACCAACGATGCATTTCACCAGAAAGCTCACGCGCTCTTTCATCAAGAATATAGTCGAGATTCACATCAGCCTCGGCTACAACCATGTCAGCTTCACGACCTGGACGAGCAGCACGAGCTCTGACAACGTTTACATACTCAGCTGCTTTAGACTGATTTCCTGCTTTTAAAGCAGCTTCTGCTGCAATCAGATAAGCATCAGCCAAACGAGCCATGATAAAATCGCGAGATCCTTCTTCACGCTGGCGGTTGTCCCTGATCGGATCAATAAACTTGTTCAAAGATGGGAAAACAATCTCAGTATACTCACTGGGAGCATAAATTCTGTACTGACTGTTTAGCCTTTTTTCATTGGGAACTTCAATGTGAGGCAAAAACAAAGCAGTATCACCAATACCGGCAATCACAATATCTCTTTCACCTGCTGCATCATTCACTTTAAAAGTTCCAGGATTATTAGCATACCACACATGCTTATAACCTTGCTGATAACGAACATCTGCACGGGTACCCAGCGCTTGTTGAGTAGCAGGATCATCATTATAAAGGGTCTCTGCCCAGGGGGTAGGTCTGGCTCTTTTCCATGGACGACCGTTGTCAGTATCACGAGTCATTCCTGGAAGTTTATCATACTCCATGAGGAAGTACAGGTGAAAACGGTTTCCACTACTACCCAAAGAAGCATTAATCAACAGATCGGTAGTATTTTGAACACTCCAGATAACCTCAGAATTAACCTGATTGTCCTGCTTCCAAAGATCACCCCAAACAGGAAGCAACTCATGACCATAATTATTAATTACTCCTTCCATCAGGGTCTGGGCACGGGAAAAATCAGCAGTTGAATTGGTCAACCAACCACGAGTCAGAACTGCTTTGGCTAATAAGAATTCTGCTGCCTGTTTGGTAGGACGTCCATAATCAGACTGAGAGGTAGGCAATACACTTGCTGCTGCTTCTAAATCCGGAATAATAGCATCATTATAGATATCTTCAGCAGGATGTTGATTAGCAGTAGTTTCAATACCTTTGGTTTCTTCCAGGGACAAGTGGATATTACCATAGGTTTGAGCCAGGGTAAAATAATACAATCCACGCAGGAATCTTGCTTCAGCTACACGCTGGTCTTTTAAATCCTGAGACATATCCGCTACATCAGCAGCACGACCAACAATGGCATTACACTGATTAATAGCCCGGTACATCTCATTCCACAAGTCTCTGGAATAAGAATCGCCAGTTGGACTTAATCGGGAATCGTAAACATTAAATCCTTTATGGCTTCCGTCAGCTCCATTGGTGTGATAATCTGTCCCCAATTCTGCCATCGTCATTCCCATTTCAGATCCCCAGTATCTATCAAGGGTCCAGTACATGGCCTTTACACCATCTTCATAGCCTGACGCAGTAACGTAATAGTTATTGGCAGTAACATTGGTTTTCAATTCTTCAACCAGAAATTGTTCACAAGATTGGAACAGCAACCCGGTCAAAATGAATGTGAATATTAAAAGTTTTTTATTCATTTCTATGTTTTTATGAGGTTAATAAACCACAATCATATTTAAAATTGGATGTTGAAACCGAACAAGAACATTTTAGTAGTCGGGATGTCGCTTTCTACTTCGTTGTCATCTCCTGCTTCAGGATCATAGGTTTCATATTTGGCAAGGAACCAGGGATTCTGTGCACTTACATAAGCGCGGAGTCTTGACATTTTCAGTTTTTCAGTTACACTTGCAGGGAAGTTGTATCCAAGGGTAACATTTCTCAGTTTTAGGTAATCACCAGCAAAATATCCCATTGTTGAAGAATATTTTGGACTTTCCTGGTTCCGGTTTGGACGAGGGAAAGCGTTGGTTGGGTTATCCACAGTCCAGTAATCAACGTTCAGGTTGTTGTAACGGGCAAACAGAGAGTTGTTTCCTACGTGGAAGTTACTTCTGATTGTATGACCTACCCTTGCAAAGAAGAAAATAGATAAATCAAAGTTTTTGTACTCGAAACGGTTAGTAAGACCTGCAGACCAATCAGGCACATCAGAACCAAGGATCACACGGTCATCCCCATCATACATACCATTATCGTTTTTATCATCCAGTTTGATTTCACCTGGAAGGTCGCCATAAGTGGCAGCTTCGTCTACTTCATCTTTCTGCCAGATTCCAATTTTCTCAAAATCATACCATACGTTAATAGGCTGACCAATGAACCAACGGTTTCCTACATCATCAAGAGGATTTCCATTTTCATCAAAGAATGACAGAGAGACAATTTTTTCAACGTTTCTGAACCAGTTCAACTGAGTAGTCCAACGGAATCCACCGGGCTCCTGAGAATCAAAGTTGACAGAAGACAGAGAAACTTCAATACCTGTATTCTGTGTTTCACCAATATTGTCCAGAATACGTGGGAACCCGGAGGTCCATGGTAAAGCTCTGTCCAACAAAAGATCTGTAGTATTAGATTGATACCAGTCAATTGTACCATTTAAACGACCTCTCCAGAAACTAAAGTCCATACCAATATCAAGGGTAGTAGTCGTTTCCCAGGAAAGCTCCTCGTTAGCCAGTTTGTCCAGTGCATAACCAAAAGCGGATGAATTACCAAAGCTATAAGTAGTTCTTCTAAGTGTACCCTGAGTTTCGTAAGGATCAATGGAAGTATTACCCACTTTTCCCCAGCTACCTCTCAGTTTCAAATCCTGTAACCAGCTGACTCCGGAAAGGAAATCTTCTTCTCCCAAACGCCATCCTACAGAAACTCCGGGGAAGTAAGCCCACTGATTCCCGGCAGCAAGACGAGAAGAACCATCTGCGCGAATATTCGCCTGAACCAGATATTTTCCAGCGATGTCATAGTTTACTCGTCCCATAAATGAAGCGAGCTGCCATTCTTCAAGGTTTGAACCAATAGATGCTATATCCTGTCCGGAGCCCAATTGATCAAATCCCTGCTGCTCAAACGGAAGGTTCGCTACGTTTACCCATGTGCTGGTTTCTTTGTTTTTCTGAATAGACTGAAGACCGGTCAGCTTCAATCG
>JAGQVA010000503.1 GCA_020438265.1 Bacteroidota bacterium | reverse complement strand
TTAAGAGAGATTCGCTGGATATCGACAATCTCCGTCTGCCGGGCGAAAATTTCGCTGGTGAGATGGAAGCCCAGGTTGGATTCTTCAACGGTAAAGCAACCTTCTTCGGTGCAAACGATAAAGCTGATTTGAGGACCGGGAATGGCGATAAAATCCTTAATGAGGGATGAAAAATGGAGGTAATGGAATTTCCCTTGCTTGTCGCCTTCTCCATAAAAACAAAACAGGGTACTTCCATTTGCTGTGTAATAGTTCCCGCGTATCGACTGCATCCGATGAGGCAAAAAGTCTTTTCGGGGTTGTAACCCTTCATTAAACTCAATAGGGAAGCTACTGAATAAATTATTATCAAAATGATAGGTGAAAATCCGGTTATTTCCCTGATTTTGGCTAAGGATTACGATGGAATCTTCCCTTACACAGATACTATAAGTAAGATGGGTCATCCAGTTGTAATGAGTCAGTTCCAGTGGCTTGGACAATATTCCTTCTCCAATTGGAAGCGATATTATGCCCGGATCGGGATGTCCTGCAAGGATGATATATGACGATTGTTGGAAAGGATTGGAGAATAATTTCCATTTCGTTTTTTCAGAAATGTGATTTGGCCATGAATAATATTTTGTTTGATCTTCCTTGCTAACGGCAGCGTAAAGCAGGTTGTTTTTCATTCCCACTGCAATCATGGATTGGTAGTTTTTGTCTATGGCCATCCAGTTGATCGTCGGATCAAGGGAATGTCTCTGGAGTGGAAGTCCCAGCAGTTCTGATTGTACCACCGGTTTGGGAGTATGGTTTTTATGGAGATATTTATAACGACTGATATCTGAAAACATCAATTTGTCATGAGGAATAAAAGCCGCCAAAAACTCTATGGTCCCAAGATTTCCCTGACTGATATCATGGCTGATGACTTCAAATACAATTTCTTCTGTCGTATTTGTTAGTTCAGGAGAATTGTATTTCTGCCTGGTTTCTTTTAATACATTCAGAAAAGCGATTCTTTGGTCTGGCCGTGTATGTGTGTCGAATATTTCTCTGACGGATGCAGACAAAGATTCTGGATCTTTTTCGGCTACAAAGTCAAAATATTGATTCAGACAGGTTTCTTTTCGTGAAGAGATCTGCCAGCCTTTGAGCAGGATTTCCGGAATCTTTTCTTCCTGGTTGAGTTTTTCTTTCAGGATTCTCACGGCATCCAGATAATCATCTCTGTTAATGGCTTTTTCAAAAGCTGTTTGATAGAGATTTTGGGCTGCCTGTTTCCGCCCAATGAGTAAAGAAAGATCACCTGCTTTTTCATGATGGTTGAGTTCCAGATACAAATCAATGGCTTCGGGAATGAGCCCGCCTCTTTCGAGACAAGCCGCAGCGGCATCAGTTTTTTGGAGGTGATCCTTGTAAATCACTGCTGCTTCCCTGTAAAATTTCCCCTGTTCGAGCGCATTTGCCGCAGCAGAATAATCTCCCAACAAATGGGCATATATATAAGCTGCCCTGCGGAACTCTCCCGAAGCAAGGCTTTTTTTAGCTTCTTCGTGATAAAGGTTTTGGAGTTGCTGATAATGATCATGGCTGAGATCCCAGCCATCTGCTGCCCAGCCTCCGCCAAGTTTGTGGAGGTTAAAATCCGTGTTTTGATAAGGAAGTTGATTGCCGGGTTTGCCTTGTCCCCTTCCTCTGTATGGAGAATTGAGAGGCAAGGCAAACCGCAAGGCTTCAATCGGATTTTTCTTAAATAATTCCAGTAATCGATTGATTTCTTTGTCCCGCTGGTTTTGTAGGTTATTGATTTGGCGATTGGCCCAGTCATCAAACAGGTTTAATAATCCGGGTTTGTCATCGGGAGAATAGTCATCATCGTCAAGCTGCTCATCAATCCAGTCTTTCAATTGATCGGAAAGAGAAAGAGCGCCCTTTAACGTGTTGATCCCCAGGTTTCTAAACATTCCTCCCATGGATGAGTCATCATCTTCATCACCAAGAATATCTTTCAGTGATTTGGAATCCATCTTTTCCTGAAAAGCTTCCAGGACTTCTTTCGGGCTTGGTTGGTTGAGGGTAATTTCAGTCAATGGAGGAAAAGCTGGAGGGCCTTTGACAGCGTGGTCCCAGGTTGCCTCTGAAGGAGGAGAAAAATCCAGAAGATCAGCCAGGTGAATTTGATCCTGCAAAGAAAATCCCAATAGTCCGGCTTCAGGATGAAAAACCTGGAAATCCCAGGTAAGCATGCGGTCCAGTTCTTCAGGGAAAACAGGGGGAAAGAGTTCTGCCTGGAGGGGAGTAAATAATTTCCTCCCGATTCGGGTATATGGATGAAGGATATTTTTCCCATTTACCGGGTTTTTGAAAATGGCAAATATCCCTTGAGAAACCGTTGATTGGATAGAAGTTGGGACAAAAAAACAAATCATTTCTGACCATTCGATTCCCCATTGGCTCATTTCTTTCAACCAGATATCCGGCTTGTCTCCTTTGATGAAGGCTCCGGCAATTTCTCCCTTTGTTTTGGGATGATATGTGAATGACAGTTTCATTAGGGAAATATTCTTTGGATAAATGGTTTAATGTAGGTTTCCTCAAAGACAACAGAATCTATATTTTTTCCGCTTTCCTGTTTGTATAAATACGAATTTCCGCAGAAATACCCGTCAGAAGCCCAGCAGGCAGTGGGAACCTGTAAGATCATCGCAATGGTGATTTCTGGTAAATCGGGATCGGAGCTTTTGAGATGAACAAATCCCCGGGGGTCAAAAACAGCAGAACTCCCGTCGGGCCAAAATGCTCTGCGGAATGTGAGTTTTTTGTTTTCGGGAATCAAAAACTCAGTTTTTTCAATATCGGCTGCCCGTTCTTCCGGAAACGGGTCTTTACATACTTCTAATTTTACGGTACTTGATTGATTGATCTGGCCAGTACTCCGAAAAGACAATTGATGTTTATTAATACAAATCTCTCCCTCATAGGAAATAAAAATGCTTCTGATCTTTTGGATGGTGGTATAGCCAGGGTTAATATGGTTTTTGATTGATCCTATATGAGATACATTGCTGAAGTAAATGAGTTTCGATTTTTGAGAAGCATAGAACTGATTAAACTCTATTTGCCCAAGTGATACAGCATTCATGTTTTGAAAGCCGATTTTCAAGATATTTTCGCCATTGATCAGGAGAAATTCATCTTTAATCAGGTAGACACTTTTGATATTGCCAGGTGTTATGTGTAGGTCAAATTCCTGAAAATGCCAATGAAATTTTGGTGATTCGGGGTTTTGGGGCTGGTTGATGTTTTTTTCAGAATAATAAAGCTTCAGGCTTCTCCCCTCTGGTGAATAAACCAAAATAAAATGCTCATGACTTTTTGGAGATCGCCCAAAAAAATAATTTCCCGAATCAATCCAGGGAATAATAGCCTCTGCTCCTTTGTTTTTCCCTGATTCCCAGTAGTATACCTGATTGTCCTCCGTTACCCCTATAATGTCTGTAACATGATAAACTCCCGAGAGATAATAAAAATTATGAATATGTTTCTGATCTAGCTTGATCTTTCCAGTAGGTAAATACATAGGAAATGTCTTTTGCTTCATGCTGGCTGGCAGTTCTCCCGATAATTCCCGATCCTGTTTCTGTTTCGGCTTTTTCAGTAAAATTTCTTCCAGGTCAAATAAAGCCTTATTAATCAGCTTTTTTCCTCCTCCTGTATAATCATAAAAATGAAATTCTCCTTCCCGGTTAATGGTGATCAGATAAGACAAGATTTCCCGGATTTTAGCCTGATTTGCGACAAATTCTGGAGATTGAATGAGTGAGGCTTCGGCAATGAGAATATGTTCCGCTTCCTGAGTGCTTTTCTGATTCTGGATATAATTCAGGAGCCCTTTCAAACAATGAAGCGAAGGACTCAACATTTTCAGGGCATCCAGAACCCCTTCTTTAGTGCTTAGTTCTACAGGCTGAAAACCATTTGCTCCTAACACAAAGGCACTTGTTTCAACATTGTCTCTGACGTTTAATAAACAAGCCAGAGCTGCCGAAAAAGCAAAATGACGGGGATAACCCCAGGTTTGCAGGGAAGTGTCAATCAGGACAATTCTGTGATTCTGTAAAGGTGAAGGAGGTTCTTCATGGCGATAATACAAAGCCTCATTATTCACCAGCCGCGCCATCAACTGATGATCATCATAGGCAAGTTCTGTCAGGAGTAATTTGTCGAAATTTCCCCGATTGGTGATATCAGAAATTCCTCCGTAAGACTGATCGCTGTTTCCGGTCGTGTGCATGGGAATGTGAAAAGCCGCCATGAGCCTTTGAGTCAGATGGGCAATTCCTGATGTCTGGCGATCTTCCAGCAATTGTTCAATGAAAGATTTTTCTTCCTCTGTGGGTGCCAGCGGGAGATCAAAAGGCAATATAACAGGCGGTTCCTCTGCCCCTGTTTCGAGGAGGTTTTTGAGACTTTCTATGGATGTAAAACGACTTGCCGGAGCCAGCAGGGCCAGCATATCTTTGTAAAAGACATTCAGGCTTTGGTATTCTTTGGAATGAAAAATATCGTGATCCAGTTGGCCTGTTTGGAAAGTATCAATGATTGCGGTGGATAATTCCGGATCTGTTTTGAAACTCCCTTCTTTGAATAATTCACGGATTAAATGGATTCTTTTTGAACCTGTGCGCAATTCCTGAGGCAACTGGCTGATCATTTGTAAAAAGGAAATGA
>JAGQVA010000502.1 GCA_020438265.1 Bacteroidota bacterium | reverse complement strand
AAGGGTCTTTGAGGAGATGATTAATTATTACCGGCCAGACGGGAAAGAATACGTGCAGGAAGCGATTGTGCGGTATTTTCACCCCAATCGTCCGGTTGTCATGGGAAATCAGTCCTATAAATTTTATGACAATCCCAATTTAAACGAGGAGATCGTTCGTTTTTTTAATGACCTGGATCAGCTGTGGAAAAAAACGCCTCTGCCCGTATTGAGACACCTCATTTTTCAATTGGAATTTGCATTAAAACAGGCAGAGCCCTTTGCCGGTGAGCATGAAGCTTATCTCAATCAGTTGCTGACTGGAATGAGTCAAAAACTCGAGCTCAAACCTGTTGAAGGATTTTCCGATTTCAAAACGTATTTCCACCGGCAGTTTTCGCTCAAAAAAGACGATCAGTTTCAGGCTTTACGCAAGGTATTATTGCTTATTTACCTGCTGAATCCCAATCGCCCGTTTAAAGATCTGAATAACCAGGAACATAAATCGCTGGAAGAAATCGGGCTTTTTTACGCAAGGAATGAGACACTTTTTGAAAACTTTCATTTATGGATTGAGAAAGGATATTTTCTGGCTAATCACGGGAAAGCAGATCTCGCCAATGCCAAATACGCTGATTTCATGTTTGGTATTTTTGCCAAAGAGACTCAGACGCATATTTCCATAGAAAAAGTACGGGTAGACAAGGATCGGAAATTCACTACTTATTATTCCTATCAGAAGTCGCTCAACGATTTTCTCAAAAAACAAAAAATCCCCAAGAAACTCATGGAGGAAGGCAAGGGAGAACTTACCCATCAGGGACAAAAAGGTATTTTCCAGACTTCTTTTACCATGTTTAACCAGTTTCTGACTGATATTCAGAAAAAACACAACCTCCCTGATCAGGTGTTAAATCCGGCGAATATTACAGATATCAAGCGGAAATTTGTCCTTCAGGGGGTCATTCGCAATCTCGGCCACCATGCCACAGAAGTTATCGCTGCAACCATTTTACTTCTTCCTTTAATTGGAGCAGGCAGCCTTTTTATGATGGGTCTGGAAGGGGGAAATAATATCGCCGAACAATTATTTAAGGATTTGGCGATTGGTGAATACATCAATAATTCTGAAGAGAACTTCTCCCTGGTTCAAGGCTTTTATCCATTCCTGATCTTTTTTACTGTTTTTTATCTCGTGGCGCTCATTCCGAAGTTATGGGCAGGGAAACAACTGGAAATTCTGGGAGGTGTTTCTCCCGCTTCTCCAAGATTGTTGACCATTCAGGGAGGTTCCGGTTTTGCTTTTATTGCCCTGATGATTGTGATGCCATTCCTCTTTGCAGGGGCCAACTGGTTGTATGAAGCGGTGGGCGCAGTCCTTTTATTCGGTGCCATTTTTGTCCTGCAAAGTGCGTCCGATAAATCTGCTGGAAAAGGAAACCCCAAGAGAAAAATTATTTCTCTCTTATTGCTATTAACCATCCTGGGAAGAATTGCTTTCGAAATCTGGTCATTCTCTGAAAATGGTATGGAAGCCTGGAAAAATGAGCCTCCTTATCGTGGAGGAATTGATTTCGGGTTTTATATTTTAGCTCTGTTTTTCTTTTTCGTACCGACCATTTATTACCAGTTTTTTAAAGCCCATCAACCCATCCAGTTGCTGGTGAAGTTTATTTTACTGGGTGTATTTGCCGGATTCCTGATTGTTAAAGGAGGCGTTTCATTATCTGACTTCTCCTTCAAATTCAAATTGCCTCAGGCATTAACGGGGGAACCTTTTGACAAAGAACAGATTCTTTCCACCATTGCTGATAGCTATGAATCAGTCAATCTCAGGGAAGGTCAAACCAGCAAATCCGAAATTATCCGTCCCATTCAGGCAGGTGAAAGATTTTTGACAAAAGTTGTTGAAGACGATAGCTGGTGGCAGGTTACGACTTGTGACGGGATGCAGGGGTATATGTATTCCAATATGGTTCAGTTTCTGGATTCGATGCGAGGCTCGGATATAGACAACTTTATGAAAGGGATTTATCCTTGTTCAGAGGAGGAAGCGCTTAATAACGACGCACAGGGATTTGTCAACAGTCCGCTTCCATCGGTCAATTATGAAGGGTTTGTAGGAAAACTGAAGGCAGATTTTTATCTCACTCAACGGGGAGATTTGTCATTAAATGGAAAATATACGTATCCTCAGCGCAATTCAAATGTAGTGTATGAACTAACAGGAGAAGCCTATCCTGAAGGGAGAATGAAACTGAAGGAGTATACAAATGGAAAACCAAGTGCAGAGTGCGACCTAACCTATAACAAATCTCAAAAGTGTTATGTGGGGATAATGAATAATACCGATGGGCGGAAAATAGATATTCGGATTTGTGGTGATGAGTTTAACCATCCCAAACCCGATATTCGTTTTGAAGAGCCTCCGGCACCTCAGCCTGAAGAAGAAGAACAATCAATAGGTCCGGCAGATGAAAATACCGCCTTTATTCAGGGAAGCAATGTCAATATTCGCAAGTCACCAACAACTACTGACGACAATATCATTACCCGTCTTCAAAACGGGACCAAAGTAGAAGTGCTTGACCGAAGAGTGAGTGGCGATGACAACGCCATGATTACCCGCAATGAAACCACACTAACCACGCTTCAAGGGCAGAAAATCATTCTGACTTCCGGAAAAGCCGTGACATTAAAAGAGAGAAAAGGAAGAGAAAGTCTGGTTTCAACTGACACCGGCAGCGGGTCAGAAACCATCGGGTATGTCAGCTCACGGGATCTTCGCTCAGTAGCGAAAGAGGTTTGGTTTAAGATTAAATTTGATACCGGAGAAGGCTGGGTATTTGGCGATTATTTGTCAAGACCGGATTAGACCTTAAACAAAGTCATAATCACCCCGCTTTTATAATTGCCAAGGACTTTTCCGCTGGTTGTGCGAATGACATTGCGGAGATAAGCCTGTTCTCCGACTGAGATATGGTCAGTTACAAACGTATCACCCGTAACAACACTGGAATTTGAATGGCCAATGATCATAAAACTCCCATTCCCTTTATACTCAGCCGTAACTTCCCGATTTGGGTCCCAGGTAAATTCCAGTTTGTCACCAGGGTTGAGATCAAACACTCTCACAGACTTTAATGGAAAACGATCGGGAATCACCTGATCCACTTCCGGAGGCAAATCCTGAAGCGGAGAAGCTGTTTTTTTCACCAGCAATCCCTTCACAACATCAACCACTTTTTCATTCCCCATTACCATGAGTTTGTCTTTCCCATACTGGTAAAATCCATCAAGCACCTGAGAGTTGGTCAGGCTGTCTCCCACAATAATAATGCGGGTCAGAGAAGCCATATCTGTATGGCTTTCAAGCGTATGTTCTACAAAACGGGCAACCTGCAAACTTCGCGCTTTGGTCAGGGATTCAATTTCTCTTTTTTGAATGGGAATTTTACTCTCCATGCCAGGCATTCCGGAAAGGCTTACACTTACGTGAATATAAGGACGCCGGCTTTTTATCAGTTGTTCATTCCAGTTAATGGAATCCCGAAATTTCAGTCGGTACTCCCGGTCCCGGTCTTTCTGATTATTCAGTATATGAATGTTTTCATTTGCCTTATCAACGACATATTTGCTAATGACTCCGATTCTGGGGTCAGTTCCATAACCTGAGTAAGATCCTCCTGCCAACTGCCTGAGTTTCATCGTCGCATTGACATTTACCAGAGAAATATTCAAATCATCGTTTATTCCTTCCACAATCGCATAATTACCCGGTTGAATTTCCCTCCGGTCAATCATGGAATAAAGCAGTAATTCATCCAAAGAAGAAGAGGAAAAAGGCTCATTTCGGAAATCAAAACGCATACTTTCCAGATACTTCATAATAGTATCCACTGCACTCTCTTCCAAATTGGGAGAAAATCCCAGATTAACAGGGATTTCATCAGAGACCATCTCAGCAGAAGTATCTGAAAAACGGCTAAGCACCCGCTGATAAGAATCCTGAATATCCTCAATAATCGGATTTAACAACGCCACAAAACTATGTTCATATCCCTGAAACCTGAAAGTTAATTCGGGTTGGCAAATACGTTCATAAAAATCCTTAATCAACCGGGGATCATTATGATTAGGATCAAACTGGTAAGACTCCCCATAATCAATCTGGTGATTATCGATATAGAAGTACAGAAAAAACTTTTCCCGATTATTTTTTTCCAGTAATGTAAATTTCCCATCAAATGGCTCAACCGCACCAATCACAAAATGATCATCAAAATAAAGGGCCAACGTTTTATTCATACCTGTTAATTTCTGTATCCTACTGCCGTAATATTGTCCTTACCGCCTGCATCGTATGCGGCTACGACAATTTCCTTGCAAAGATCATGAATATCGGGATATTTTAAAATAATGTTTCGTATCTCATCATCCGTGAGCGCATCGTGAACGCCGTCGGAAAAAGCGAGCAGAATTTCTCCTTTATTCAGGTCATAAGGGCCGACAATGTCAATGCGGATTTCCTCTGGTACCTGCCCAATGGCCGAATACATGGTATTGCGCTGAGGATGGGTTTTGGCTTCGGCTTCACTAATCTCCCCACGTTGAAGCATCTGCGCCACCACACTGTGGTCTTCCGTCAGTTGAATCAGACTCTGCTCCTGGTCAAATAAATAAACCCGGCTATCACCGACATGGAAAAGGTGATATCTTCCTCCTGACAGCAAAAACCCGGAGA
>JAGQVA010000501.1 GCA_020438265.1 Bacteroidota bacterium | reverse complement strand
AATACTAACAGAGGTATGTTTCTTCAGGTTAAATTTAACTGAAAAATGATTCTGATTAGGATTGGGGAAAACCTGCATTCCAAGGGTTGAAATACTTTGTTCATTCAGGTCGTGAATCCCCACAGAGTTATTATTGGTCAGGTAAACTTTAAAAACCTGGCTGCTCGCCGAACTTTGACTTCCGTCATTCACCCAAAAGATATTCGCGCCACTGCTATTGATCCCGCCATAAATATACCCCACCAGCGTACTGTCCTGGGTAATTTCATCCAGTTTGAAAACATCATTATCGTATCGGGCAATATTTTCATTTGGAATAAATTCAGCGCTTGCTCCCAGTAAAGCAGGCATATCAACGGGAAGTTTGTATTCCGCCATTTTGCCATTCTCATCTCTGGTTACACGAGCAATGGTTTTGACAAAAGGCACATTATTATCCTGAGTTAAGACGCCCTCATTATCATAATACTGAGCGATCCCACCAAAAAACACGGTGTGCATTTCGTTATTCGCTTCAGAATATAGTGGTATTGCCGGGCAGTGGTAATGGTTGTAATATTGTTGAAAAGAATCATTGACTGCATAACCTGCACTGTCAATGGTTACAGAATTCAAAAACGGCAAATCAACCGTTGATTGAAAAACACCGGAAAACATGGTTAAGCCTTCTGTTCCATCAGGTAAAATCTGCGGCTCTGCATTATAATCTCTCCGGTGGAGATTTGCTGCATCAGTATAGGAAGGCAAATGGTTGATGGAGATTGTTGTCCCATCATCTGTCAGGGAAAAAATACGAACGGCATTGGTATACACCTGTGTAAATCCCGGGCCATGCGTAGGGCCCATGGGGTTATATCTACCAAGAAATTTTTGCCCACCCATGAGGTAATAATTGCCATCCATTTTTTTCAATCGCCCTCCGGTTACCTGAAAAAGCGGATCAGAAATCTGCCTGAAATAAGTCGCATAGTCGTTCCCGTTGATAATAGCATTGATAACATCCGGAACTTTAATAGCCGTCAGATTGCTATAAGTTGTATGATCGCCAACTGTAGCGCTATATCCATATCCGCCAATACAATAAAGGTAATCCCCTTCCTGATAAAACTCCATATTGGTGGAGGATAATTGTTCCCTCATGGAAGCAGAAAGAGGGGTAAGGGGAGCTGCCCATTTTTGTGAATTTTCAGGATCAATAACGATTAATTGATCATTATGTCCCGGGATATCAAAGGTCGAATGGGGTTGTTTGAGATGTAGCCCATCCAGTCGCCCTCCCATAATCAGCCATTTGCCGTCGTATTGTCCAAAGGCAAAGGCTTGAAGGCCGTCGAGCCCAGAGATACTTACAGGCTCAAGGGCCAGGCTAAAAGGCGCAGATTGGGAAAAAACTGATAGTTGTAACAGGATAAATCCTATGAGAAGTGTGATTTTATTTGCCATATTTTACATGTATTCAAAGTTCAAATCTACATTGAAAAAAAGGCATGGCTAGTGATAAAGGTCACATTGACAGGTGAGGTTTGAAAAATTGGTTTTTGTTTTTTCTCCTATTGTGCCGCTTATTCTTTGGAATGTTTTGTCATTTATCTTAGAGATAATCAACTCTTTCATTCGCGAGAATGATCGAGTCCGCTTTCATTGCGCCGTTTTTTAAAGCGGCGAGAAAGGAAGAAACCAAAGGAAAACCTGAATTATTGTCTGTTCTTTTTTACCCGAATAATAAAGGACGCGACAGGTTTACCTTCAATCTTAATATGAGCATCATACTTTCCTCGTCGGTTAAACCTGCAATTCAGTGCCAATATTCCTTCCTCTGAATAAGTAACATCAGGGTTAATTATATAGGTTTTATCCTGGGTAACAAGCTCTATAAAAATGTTTTGATCTTGAATAGAATCCGGAGCTTTGAATAAAAAGGCAATACTATCATTTGTAGTTGCATTTATATCCATTACCTGTGGTTCAAGGGGAATCAACTGGTAATTAAAAGCATATTTATAGATGATGGGAGCGTTTAGGAATTCGTCAAGATCCGGTTTATCATCCATCAAAAACCAGGTTGTATCTAAAGGAAAATGATTTTTCGCAAATAACTCCGGATCAGCCAAAAAGTATCCATCATTATAATCACGGATAAATACATATCCCGGGATACCGAAATTCCCGCTTGACCAGGTTGCGTCGCAGAGGTACCATTTGTCATTAATCAGAACGGCATTCCAGGAGTGATTAGGCACTCCTTCTCCTCCAACATTGGCAACAACAGTTCTTCCATATCCATCAATGATTTTGCATTCAATACCTGCAAACGCAGATAATTCTCTCAACAAATAAGCATATCCTGTACAGACCGTTTTCCGCTCATGAAGTAATTTTTTGAACACTTTTATCTGAAATGTGCGATTCCAATTGGCAATCGCTTCACTGTTTCCGTTCAACTTCTCCCGGTTTTTCTTATTCCGCAGATAACCATTATGATCATTCTCAATATTGGTGCAAACCCAGGTATAAATGGCCCGGAATTTTTCCAAATCGGAGGCCAGGGGAGAGGTCAGCTTAAAAGCAAGCAGCGGTAGGCTTTCCAGACTTTCTCCCTTGTAAAGGTAAGCTACGCTATCTGCCTTTTGAAAGTCAATATCATCAAAATCAGATAGTTGAGCCTGAGTATGTACACTGCTTAAGAGCAAAAAGCCAAATATCCACCTGATCATTTGAACATTCCTTTCACTTTCTGCCAGAATGGGGTTTTTGAGGTGTAAACCTGTTCTACTGCAACTTCTCCCATAATTGCCATATCACAACGGGCAAATTCCATCTTGATACTAATCCTATCGGGAGCGTCTTGGGGTATTTTATATTCCTTGGTTTCAAAACCTACATAACTGAATATCAATATATCTCCGGCTTGTAAAGGTTTAGGGAATTTAAATTTGCCTTCCTCATTCGCAAACAGGCCAATGTTGGTTCCTTTTAACAAAATGCTCGTGCCAACCATTGGATTATTATCCCCATCAACGACAATGCCATCAACGATATGTTTTCCTTCACTGGCAACAGTATTCCCGGTTGGTTGAGGATATTTTTTTTGAATAATTTGTATTTCTGTTTTGGGTCTTTCTACCTTTGCCTGACTCTGTTTTGTAGGCAGAAAAGAGAGCAATGAAAAACTGATGAGTCCGGCTCCCAGCCAGTGGAATGCGGGTTTGACAGGTGCTGGAACAGCTTCTGCATAAGTTTTGAGTTGTGTTTGGTGAAACCGCCCGCACGTTTTTTGGCTTCTGTTTTCAAAATACAGGAGAATTTCACGGTCGCTCATCTGCGTAAAATCAATAACTTCCTTTTGACAGGATTGGCAGAATCCTCCTGCGTGTGTGGGCTGGAAGTTTTCAAATTGCTCCGAACAGGGTTTGGTAATCGTCAGGTTGATTTTTCGATTCATGGGTAGTATAGTTGATGGGTTGTTTAGTCTTTAAATTGTAGACTAAGTTCTGTCCGGCTTTCCATAAATCGGTTTTAAATTTTCAGATAGGGACGCAAAATTTTGCGTCCCTATCTGAAAATTTAACCCAAATCCACATGCGACCGCGACCGCCACATCAAATACCCACCCAAAATAACCAGAGGAATACTCAGCCACTGTCCCATATTGAGTTGCATGGAATCTTCAAACTGAACCTGGTTTTCTTTCAGAAATTCGATAAAAAAACGCGCGGTAAAAGTCAGGGAAAGATAAAGACCGGTGAGAAAACCTTCATATTTTTTGGCGTTGGTTTTCCAATAAAGGAAAAAAAGCAAAGCTGCAATAGCGAAGTAAATCAATGCTTCATACAACTGAGCCGGATGACGGGGAATCATATCTCTGACTGTAAAAACAAAAGCCCAGGGCACATCTGTGGGCAGTCCGATAATTTCTGAATTCATCAGATTCCCGGTTCGGATCAAACCTGCCGTAAGCATGATTGACATCACCAGTCGATCCGTAGTCCAGAGCATCGGGCTCTTGGAAAAATACCTGGCATATATCCAGAAAATGACAATCAATCCCACTGCGCCGCCATGGCTGGCCAGACCACCTTTCCAGATCATGAGGATTTCAAGCGGATGCTGGGAATAATAACCCCACTGGTAAAAAAAGACGTGCCCGAGTCTTGCGCCAATGAGCGTTCCCGCAACCAGCAAAAGCAGGAGAATGTCCAGGAGTGACTCGTCAGCTTTCTCTTGTCTGAAAACCCGTTGTGTAACCAAATATCCAATTAGAAAACCCGTTGAAAATAACAGGCCGTACCAGCGCAAACTGAAACTTCCTATGGTAAAAATGGCAGGATCTACATCCCAGATAATTGTGTCTAACAGCATTTTCAGAATTTAGAGCGTTAAATTACTCATTCACCACAATATTCTACAAATATAAGCCGGGTTTTGTGTACTGAATGACAAAACCTTTTTAATTTTAGGAGGTTGAAAATCAAAAATAGAAACATGAAAATATTCCTCAGCAATAAACATATTCTTCTGACAATCACATTTTCTCTTTTTTTCCTGTGTATATATGCACAACCACAACTTGACTGGAGGGTCATGCAGGAAGTAACGTATGATCCAGGATTTGATGAGGAAACAAAATCGGTGATTACTTCGCCCCATTATCCTGATGAGCTTGAAAAACTGGACCGCAAAGAGGTCCTGATTAAAGGATATATCATTCCTATGGATACAGAAGGAAAGGAATATG
>JAGQVA010000500.1 GCA_020438265.1 Bacteroidota bacterium | reverse complement strand
TCGCCAGGATACCAGGCATACACCACCGCGTCAGCGATTTCATAGATTTCATCCATAGCTACTGCACTACCAGCTGTCACCACTGCAACCAGATTCTTGGAAGTGCTGCGCATTTTTTTGAGGAAATCGATTTGGTTTTGAGGGAGTTTGAGGTCTTTGCGATCACCTTTATTGTCCGAGGCAATAGATTCACCTTCTTCTCCTTCAATCAGCTGAGAAATTCCTATACAGGCAATGGTTACATCCACTTCAGAGCCAGTTCCGGAAAACCAGTCAATCGGGTTGCGGTTGGGCATATCCATGAGCGCTCCCTGACTGTACTGAACAGCAGTATGAGGGCTTACTTTTCCTGTAATTCCTTCCAGGAAAGTCACCAGGTTTTCACTTACCCCAAAATAATTGGCCAGCAAAGCCTGCGCATGAGTTGCCATGGGTCCACAAACAAATATGCCTCCCAAATCTTTCTTCAGTGGAAGGAGGTTGTTATTATTCTTCAAAAGAACCATAGACTTGGCTGCAGTTTCACGGGTAAGGTCAATATGAGATTGCTGGCGAATCACCTCGGGGCCAATATGGTCAAAAGGAACGGTTCCATGCGGATCAAAAAGTCCCAATCTAAAACGAGTTGGTAATAATTCGCGAAGATTTTTATTTACTTCTTCTTCAGTAGTTAATCCCTCTTCAATAGATTTTAGCAATTCAGGATAGGTACTGCCACAGTTTAGATTACAACCTGTGTTCAAGGCCAGTGCCGCTGCTTCCGGTGCGGTTTTAACGACATTATGTCCATTATAAAAATCCACAATCGCCCAACAATCAGAGACAAAATACCCATCAAATCCCCATTTGTCGCGCAGGATTTCCTGCATCAGATAAGGGTGTGCACAACACGGATCGCCATTGGTACGGTTATAAGCACCCATGACGCCTTCTACATCTGCCTCGGTTACCAGCGCTTCAAAAGCAGGGAGATAGGTTTCCCAGAGATCTTTCATACTGACCTGTGCGTCAAACTCATGACGAAGGCCTTCCGGGCCATTGTGAACAGCATAGTGTTTGGCCATACCCGCAGATTTCAGGTATTTGGGGTGATCTCCCTGAAGGCCTTTGACAAAAGAAACCCCCACACGAGAAGTCAGGTAAGGATCTTCTCCATAGGTCTCCTGGCCTCGTCCCCATCGTGGATCGCGGAAGATATTCACATTGGGCGTCCAGAAAGTCAGTCCCTGATAACGTCCCCGCAAGCCATGAGCAGCAGATACATTGTATTTGGCCCGGGCTTCGGTTGAGATGGCATCACCCACGCGGTGAATCAGATCAAGATCCCAGGTTGAAGCCATACCAATCGCCTGAGGGAATACCGTAGCCCGACCATTACGGGCAACTCCGTGAAGACACTCATTCCACCAGTTATAGGCAGGTACTCCAAGCCGCTCAATGGCTGGTGTGCCATAAACCAGTTGTTGAACTTTTTCCTCAAGAGTCATCCGACCAATAAGATCATTCACCCTTTCTTCAATTGACAGATTGGGGTTCTGAAACGGAAAGGATTCAGTTTGGCTAAATCCATTCGATCCCCAAACCAAACACAATCCCACGAGTAGTTTTTTCAAAAAATCCATTTTTTTCATCTGCATCAGATTATAAATGTTGTAGCCAGGCCTTTTCACTTTAAAATTGGGGAATTTTTGGGATTATCTCATCCTGCCCTGACAAGAATTTATTTTCACAAAAAGCCCCTGCTGAAATTTCAGCAGGGGCTTTTTGTGAATTAGGGAAGTAAGGAATTGTCCTTATTCAATATCTATATTCACCTCCGGGTCCATCGCTGACTGTGCTTTACCCACCTTAACAATCAAAACGCCATCTTTGTGATGGGCTTTAATATTGCTTTTATCTGCCCGATGACTCAGTTCAAAAGACCGCTCAAATGACTTAATCGGGTATTCCTGAAGCATAAAATTGGGCGACAAATCCTCGGGATTACGGGTTCCGGTTACGTAAAGCATATCGTTTACAACTGAAACCTTGATGTTTTCTTTAGGATAAGTCAGCGCAAAAACATGAAGCTCGAACTCGGTCTCATTTTCAATAATATTGACAGGAACATTGTATTTCGGACGACGATAATGGCCTCTGGCATGTCTTCTGGCTTTTTCTTCCATCATAGCCGCGAAATCTGTGTATTTCCATTTTCCAAACATAGGTTTATTATTTTATGGTTATTTATTGAGGTAGACGGGGGGAGGGGAATTTTACTTTAAATTTTTTTTAATTTTTTGAACCGCGGCTTTAGCCTATTAAAATGGCGGTTCAATAGTTGCCAGCTGGCATGGATTAGCTTTCATCGATTGATGAAAAATAATTGGCGATGGCATCGCCTTTGGCTCTCCAACATTGAACCGCCATTTTAATGCGGTTCAATATTCAATCAATCTCTATAATTGAATCCCAGAGCCATTCCAGGCGCGATCTCAAAAATCGCACTGCATATCCTTTTCGGGAAATAATGGTTTTCAGATTGGTATTTTCTTCTTCCGCAATTTCACGAAGGGTAAGTCCATCCAGTTCATGTTTGATAAAAACCAGCCTCTGCTTTTCAGGTAAAGCATCTAAAGCCTCGTAAAAGGCTTCCCAAAACTGTTCTCGAAAAAGAATCACTTCAGGATCTTCCTCATCAATCAGCTCATTTTCATAGCCATATCCTTCCTCATCTTCCTCCCAAAAGAGATCTTCTAATCCTTCTGGTGATTTTTTACGGTAATAATCAATGATTTTATTGCGGGTAACTCTATAGAGCCAGGCTCGGGGATTCTCAAGAGGCTCTTTTTCCAGGGTTTTACTCAGTTGAAACCAGACTTCCTGAAGCAAATCTTCTCTGTCAGAAGAATGGCTTATCCGGGCTTTAATAAAACCTGCCAGTTCTTCCTCATAGAAATGGATGATGCCTTCGACCGCTGAAAAATTTGCTCTTATCCGCTGCATATAAGTGTGCAGACGAATAAGAGCGTGTTTTCCTTTATTTTCCGGTAATTTTACCAGTCATTGATAAACAAATAAGCCTTAAACTTCATCTGCAATGCGATTTCCAACCCTGCCCGAATCTGGCTTAGTCCCTGACTATCAAATTGTTTGGAATCCAGAAACCGAACCTGATAGTCTCTTGGCGTGTTGAGTTCATCAATCATTTTGAGGTTCAAAAATTTTATAATTTTATCAATAATGTGAATAGCAAATTTGATTTCCTCATTGAGGATAAGGATAGGTTGAAATGCCTCCAAACCTTCTCCCACACTACCACTCTCTTTTCCATAAGTAACGTTCAGAAAATCAATTTCCTCCTGGTTAAGAATTTCATTCAGCTTCATTCCGGTTACATAATCTTCGGTTTTATTGAAAAGCATTAAACACAAGCCATCGCAACGCTCCTGAGTATGAATGGAAAAAACGGTTTCATTGTCCTGGTTAATGGCGGCAATGCTGAGATAAATAGATACGCCCATAATTTATGGTTTTAGAGGTTAATATTGGTTTTCATGGATAAGAGAGTTCCCGTATTCTCCTTTTATTTTAAGGGATTGTTTTTCCATGAAGGGTTGCTTTTTCCCTGGTTGTTTTATAGAAAAATGAATTTGTATGTGAAAAGGTATATACAATGAGTTTGTTTGGCAAGACAAATAAATAAAAAATTTACTTAAAGTTAAAAATAAATTAATTTTTTATAAAAAATGCAACTTTATCGTTTAATCAAAACGATAACTATCTCGTTGTATTTGTCAAATTATCCAATTACCTTCTGAAATACTTCTTTATTGAAATGATCATTCAAGAACTCAAAAGCCAGGGCAACACAATTATTGCCAATATTTATCCGACTCAGAGTCAACCCGAATATGCTGTCATTATGAATAGCGCTACCGGGGCCAAACAGAGCTATTTTCGATATTTCGCAGCTTATCTGGCGGAAAAAGGGATTCTGGTGATTACTTATGATTATAGCGGAATAGGTCAGTCTGCACCTGAAAGTCTGGTTGGGTATCAGACAGATCTTGTTCAATGGGGTAAAGATGATATGGATGCAGTGGTCAACTTTGTCGTTGAAAATTATACTTATAAGAAGCTGGTTTTTGTGAATCAGAGTGTAGGAGGGCAGATCGCACCCCTTTGCCCCTCTATTCATCGGATTGATGGAATGATTAATGTCGCTTGTTCGTTGCCATACTGGAAATTGTGGCCTTTTCCCCAGCGATTTGTAGTGTTGTTTAACAGTCTTGTTATGTTTCCCATCACTGCCTTATTTGGATATTTTCCTGGCAAAAAGATGGGTATTATGGAAAATCTTCCCAAAGAGGTGGGTCGCCAGTGGATGAGATGGGTACAACAACCCCATTATCTTTTTGACAGTGTGGAAGGAGCTACCGAAAAATTCGCCAGTCTTACATTTCCCTTGATTTCCTACAGTTTTGATGATGATACCACTTCTCCGAAAAATACCATTGAGGCTTTAAATGTTTATTATCGAAACTGTGAGTTAACTTATAAACACATTTATCCTGACGACATCGGCGTAAAATCTCTGGGGCATTTCGGTTTTTTCAGGGAGAAATGCAGGGTTCTTTGGGATGATTTGATTGAGGAGATGCGCATGAAGATTTAAGCAGAGGGCTGTTTTAAAGTTAAACACGGAGGCAAAAAATTTCGGTTCTTTGACAATTTTTGTGGAATGGCTTGAATTTTACCACAT
>JAGQVA010000499.1 GCA_020438265.1 Bacteroidota bacterium | reverse complement strand
TTACACAGGGATCACCAAATACCCCATAAGTAGAAGTTAATCGTTGCAGGCTCCAGCTTTTTCCGCCATCAAAAGTAGTGTAGACTTTATCCAAAATAGCCGCACCAACGATATTATCTGGATTTTTGGGATTGATTGCAATACTGGGCTCACAAGGAGGGTATCCTGTCAGATCATTGTCCAACATGATATTTTTAAATTGGGCATTGGCGTTGTTTATAAGCAAAAATAAAATGCCAATCAGAGCAAGTTTTTTCATCATTTCATTTTGTTTTCAGAAGCTGCCTCAAATCCAGAATATTTAACACAGAGGCACTGAGACACGGAGGAAAGAAAGTAATTGATTATCACTTTGCCTGCATCTCTGTGCCTCTGTGTTTTTTTAATCGGACCTTTTGATAGATGCTCCTAATAATAAAAACGAAAGATAGTTCGGATCGGATAAATTACCAAAGTCAGGATTTTCAAAAGATGGATAAAAGAGAAATCATTACCATTTGTATCCGAAAGCGACTCCTACAGAAAAGATAAATTCTTCATCATTATTCCCCAGGAGGCTATCAACTGTAGGATCCAACTTCAGCAAAGGATTAGCTGTAACAAAACCAAAGAAAGGAATTCGGCTATTTTCAAAACGATACCCCAATCCAGAGTCGAGATAAAGATATGTATCCGAGCCCTGAATAGTAAAACTATCATACGCATCAACAAATGGGGTTACTCCCACCGTAAACTGCAAATGATGTATTCCAGGTACAGTGATCAGGCTGATTCCAACCGGGATAGAAGCAGTTGAGCGCGTAAAAGATGCGCCCATTCGGGAAGCCAGTGCAATGGAACGATTCTGGGCAAAAATCTTTTCATAATTAATCGAATACTGCGGGCTTATTCCACCAAGCTCAAGGAAAAAAGCATTGGTTTTTAGTTGCTGAGAAAATAAAGAGGACGAAAATAATAGAACAAAGGAGAAAGTAATTAAGTGCAGGAATTGTTTCATAAAAATAATCAGCGATTAGCTATTGGAAGTTGGCTTTTGGCTGGGTATCTAAAATTACTTTCAGCCTAATGGCCAATAACCAAAGGCTAAAAGCCAAAAGCGCTTATGCTAATCTAATAAATTTTCCCGATTATCTCTGGCTTTTATCTAACTAAATCCTTAGTTTTGCACAAACCATCATCACGATATGGATTCTAAACTTCTTACCCCCCTGGAATTGAAGGTGATGAATATTCTTTGGGGATTGAAAAAAGCGTTTGTTAAAGAGTTAATCACCAAATGGCCTGAGCCCAAAGCCCCGGCTTACAACACTGTTTCTACCATTGTCCGTATACTGGAGGAAAAAGGATTTGTAGGACATGAATCAAAAGGGCGAAGTCATGAGTATTTTCCAACGATTTCCAAAACCCGATACCAGAAAAGACTACTCCGCAGTGTGATGGATAATGTTTTTTCCGGTTCGTTAACAGGCATGGTTTCCAGTCTGCTGGACAATGAGAAAATCTCAAAAGATGAACTGTCGGCCTTAAAAGATTTGATCGATAACAGTGATCAGTAATGATTAACTTCATCATAACCTCCTTTGTATTATCGCTAACGGGCTGGCTGGTTTACATGTTCCTGGTCAGACGAAAAGCTTCTGCGCAGCAACGCAAGGGGTTTATCTATGTTACGCTTGTGGGAAGTCTTTTGCTTCCCCTCACTGTACACAATTCTCCTCCGATTTTAAAGCCGACACCTTACGTAGCTCCTTTGCAATTTGGGCAGGATATCGAACACCATCACCTTCAGCAATATTGCCGCTGTCAGACTCCAAATTATTCCCATCGCATTACCTATCGGGCCAATGCATTTTACAATTTAATGCTTTCCCACAAACATTGGCTTTCCAGAGGAATTGGAGGAGCAATTGCACTTTTCCTCTTTCATTTTATTTGCCAGCTATTATATCTTCAGCATTTGGTTTCCAGATCAGATAAAGAACGTCGGGAAATGGCTGGAATCCCTTTTTTCCTGCTGAAAACTCCCTATAATCATTCCGTTGGCGCCTTTCAATTACGTAAGCGATATGTGATCTGGCAGGAAGAAATGAAACAACTTTCTGACCTTGAAATTGAAGCCATTCTAAGACATGAACTTTCTCATCTCCAGCAGTTTAATACATTTGAAAAAGCTGTTTTAAGAATTATTCAGTGTTTCTGGTTTTTCAGTCCGGTTTTCTATTTTTTCAAAAAAGAGCTGGATCTAATCAGTGAATGTATCGCAGATGAAACCGGCTCGGAAGTGATGGGCAATCGTAAGGCTTATGCTCAGTTATTGGTCAAACTCAAGTCTTTACAATCTATTCCATTGGTTCAACCTTTTACCGGAAGTATTTTACGAAAAAGAATTGACCATTTACTTCGTAAACCTCATACTCATAATCGGAAAATGGTTTATGTAGGCCTGGTTGTTTTGGGAGCACTTCAATTAACTCTGGTGAGTCCATTGTCAGCGCAGATTGAACAAACGATGTATGAATTAGAGACTTATGAAGAGATTTATCATAAGGTAAATCCTGATAAATCTGAAGCCGTTTATTGTCAGGATTGTGAGACAGTTTGTGTGCCAGAGGGGGAATAAATCACTATTTCCGGCCAAAAACCTCACCCCAATTTCCGGCCAAATCATCATTCTTCCGATTTTTTTGCAGTTTCTTCAAAAAATCCCTCCGGGAAATTTCCTCAGCCCCCAAACTCACCAAATGTTCTGTATATACCTGACAATCAATTAATTCAAACCCTTTTTCAATTAAGTCTCTTACCAGCGTAATAAAACCAACCTTGGATGCATTACTTACACGTGCAAACATAGATTCCCCAAAAAAGCATTTTCCCAGAGAAACCCCATACAGTCCGCCAACCAGTTCTTCATTCTCCCAAACCTCCACCGAATGTGCATATCCTTTCCGATGCAGCACATCATAAGCCTCCAACATATCAGGCGTAATCCAGGTACCATTCTGCCCGGGGCGAGGCGCTTTACGGCAAGCAGCAATCACCTCTCTGAATGCATGATCATAAGTAATGGAAAATTTGTCTTTTCGCATTACCTGACGCATACTTTTGGAGACTTTCAGGTTTTGGGGGAATAATACACATCGGGGGTCAGGAGACCACCAGATGATGGGATCGCGCTCGGAAAACCATGGAAAGATGCCGGATTCATAAGCCAGAATAAGCCTTTCGGGGGAAAGATCGCCTCCTACTGCAATAATTCCATTGGGATCGGCAAGGTCAGCAGGAGGGAAAATCAGTTCTTGGTCGAGAGCAAAAATGGGCATAGAAAGAGGAGAGCTCCGCGTTGACTTAACACGGAATTTGTGGAATAAATTAAACGACTTCTTCTACCGTAGCTCCGATACCACGATCAACCAATGCTTCACGCATAAGGTTTACTTTCTTATATGGACCTTTTTTGACAGCATATTTGCCTTTGAAGTGAATAATCCAGGCGCATTGTTCTGCCTGATCGTGAGAGTGGCCGCAAATCTCTACCAGTGATTGAATTACCCAGTCAAAGGTATTGATCTCATCATTCCATACAATGAGATTTACAGGGGTATCAATTCCAATATCTTCCCTGACGAGCTCGGCTTCCTTAATTGAAATATTGTCCCAGATCATAGAAATGTTTTGATTATGTATTGTTTTATGGTTGAGCAAGTTATATCAATTTAGCTTTTTAAAATTTCAGCACACGAAAATAAAAAAAATCCAGCCGAAACTCAAGTAGATTAGTATAATTAACCTGTAGCACATAAAACTTATAAACCATGAAAACCTTCACAACAAAAACCTTTATTTTACTTTTCTGGGTAATTATTTTCCTTATTACTTCCGCTTCCAAACTTCAGGCCTGGGGCTTCTGGGCACACCAGCGAATCAACCGACTCGCCGTTTTTACTCTTCCACCAGAAATGCTGGTGATTTATAAACCCCATATCGAATATCTGACAGAACATGCTGTTGACCCTGACAAACGCCGCTACGCGATCGATGGCGAAGATAAAAGGCATTATATTGATCTGGATCATTACGGCACTCTTCCCTTCGATTCACTGCCCCGATACTGGAATGATGCCGTCACAAAATATGGCGAAGATTCTCTGCAAGCCTATGGCATCGTTCCTTATCATCTACCACGAGCCTTTTATCAGCTAAAAAAAGCATTTGAAAATAAAGACCTCAAAAGAATTCTAAAACTATCCGCAGATCTTGGTCATTATGTGGGCGACTCCCATGTACCTCTGCACACTACAGAAAATTATAATGGGCAGATGACAGGTCAAAAAGGAATTCACGGATTCTGGGAATCTCGCTTGCCAGAGTTATTTGCCCCGGATTATGACTTTCTTGTAGGACGCGCCTATTTTATTGACGATATTAATCAGGAAGGTTGGGACGCAGTATTTGAAAGCCATACAGCCCTTGACTCAGTCTTAAGCTTTGAGAAAAACCTCCACCACGATTTTTCTCCGGATAAAAAATATGGATATGAGTCCCGCAACAACCAAACGGTAAGGGTCTATTCCCGCGATTATTCAGTCCGATATCACCAAATGCTCAGTGGAATGGTAGAACGCCGCATGCGCACTTCTATCCGAAGGGTAGGATCTTACTGGTACACTGCATGGAAAATGGCAGGTAGCTCGGATTTGAGCACCCTGAAAAATGAGGCTCTTCATGACAAACCCGCAAAGTTTGAA
>JAGQVA010000004.1 GCA_020438265.1 Bacteroidota bacterium | reverse complement strand
GTCCAAAATATTTTCTGACCATCCAGTTCCTCTTCAGATAAGTTGCCATTGAGTTGATACCGATTGACTTCAGGGAGCCAGCCCAACCCGCCCTGGGGAATGTTTTCTGACCATTCGCTGATTCCGGGATTTACATATTCCAGTTCTACTTCTTTTAAAACTTTGTTGAGGTCAAATTTCTGGCGAACAAAACTCTCCGTTAACCACAAGGTTGTCGTTACAGACATGTTATTAGCCAATAAATCCTCTGCCATTTCTTTACTTCGGTTATCCACATAGGCTAAAAACTTTGCAGCTCCTTCCTCGCCTTCTATTCGCCCAAATTCTCTTCGCAACGCATTCATGATTTCTTCCAAATGTGAGATATCTGACTGGTGAGAAGCCATGATGTCTGCCCATTCCACACTCCATGGAATATGCCCAACTGCATCCATGTCCAGACTATCGGCGATTTGGCAAATTGCCAGGTAACTTTCCCTGTTCAGATGGCTGTAAAGTTTGACTGCGTCGTAGCCTTTTTCTTTAAATCGGGTAACATATTTAACCGCATCATCCTGGTTTTTGATATTCTGAAATCCTTGCGACCATTCCATGAAAAACCCTTCAAATGTACCAAAACTGCCTAATCTAGGCGAAGCAATGTACATATCCGGGCCCAATCGACCAGTCTTTATTTCCTCTCTCCAAAGCAAATGATCTTCTTCTCCGATTAGTTCCCGAATCTGGGTTATTCCATTAGCCAGGTAGAGAAGTAAATCATTCGAGCTTTTGAATAAATGCACATGTGCATCGGTCAGGCCGGGGATTAAATATTTGCCTTTTCCGTCAATGATTTGGGCACCATCGGGTATCTCTAAGACCGAGTCTATCGCAACAATGATTCCCTTTTCTATTCTCACAGTTTGGCTTGGTAAAAAGGTTTCCCCATCTGTGGATAAAATGTTGATATCCTTGATTATGGTGTGGAAATCTGAAAAATGGGTATGTTCGAGAGATGCCCTTTGGGTATGACCGCCATAGATTTTCTTCATGTCTCTATTGGCTAAAAAGATGAAAATAGCTGACACTGTAAGTAGGAGAATAACGAAGTATTTGATGATTTTTTTCCAGTTCATGATCATAGATTTGATAAAGTGATGATCCAAACTTAGCGGGGAGTTTATGGCCATACAAAGGGAATGTGACCAGTCGTAATCGCTGGGCCGAAATGCAAGGGGAAAGTGACGAATTACAGAGGGTGGGGATGAATGACAAGGGAGGAATTAGGGATCTATGGAAGATTCCTCCCGTTGGTTGGGGTACATGCTTAGCATTTTTACTCATTGCCGGAAGGCAAAAATCCCGTAGGGATTACACGTGGGTAGAAACATTGCGTTTCTGACCCCTCTTACCAGCGCGCCTCAAGGCGCGCAAAAGACAGGGGTGCTCAATGAGCTACCCATGTTTAATCCCTACGGGATTTCGCCATACGGCGTAGAAACAGAGGATAAACACATACCCATCATCGGGAAGGACCTTCTTCCAATGCTCAATATAGCTCTACCTAAATCCCGAAATATAACTACGTGAAACGGGAACGGTCCTATCGCAATCCGAAAGGGTAAGCAATAGCCCCTGGGCATTTCCGGAAATATCAATAATCGCATCGCGATTAACCAGAAAAGAGCGATGAGATGGGGTTATGGAACTGCCTTCTGTTTCTTTTTGAATCTGTTTTAGCGTAGCTCTTTCCGTTCGTTTGATAAACTGCCCGTCATGATTGACATAAGCGATCTGTACATAGTTTTGTAAAGCCTCTACATATTTGATCTGGCTAATGGGAATATCATAGATAAGATGTTCTGGAAGAGAAGCTGCCGGAAGTTTGACTTTGGGTTTTTGGCTGATTTGCTGAGCCAGCTCCTGATATTTTTTCTCTTGTTTCAGCATGGAAAATCGTCCGATCACGACCACCGGAGCAATTCCAATCATAAAAGTGCTGTAGAGCATATAGGGGAAAAGATCCCATTGAATGTAGCCAAAAAGTAACAGTCTTGCATAAAGGAAGTTTGCCAGACTAATGGAAAACATAATCCCCAGGTTATTGAGAATCCATTTACCAAAGGTCCATGGCTCTCGTTTTCCTTTGAAATGGAGCAGAAGACCAACAATAAATTCGTGAAGAATTGTAGCCAGGAAGGTTGTTACGCCGAAGCCCAGACAAATGAGGAAAGTATTGGACTCCAGATCAGAAATACCAAAAGGCTGGAAGACATACAGGACAAACGTTACGAAAAGGCTGATAAGGGAAATATTTTTCAACGCACCCAGGCGGCTTTCTGCCTCCGGGAAAGGCTTTTTGAGAATCGCTTTTATTTGGTTGAAAAGTTTCATTCCTCTTTTCTGTTAGAGACTTTTAATCTGTAAAGATGCTCCCATTTTCTCAATATCCTGAAATAATGTCTTTTCCTCAACCATTTGCCCCATGATATGCACGCCTGGTTTTATGGTTAATTTACCAAAATACTGATTCAACAGAGCAACTACAGCAATTGCTGTCAGCTCAAATCCGTCATCTGATGAAAGGATAATTTCCACTATCTTTTCTGTACCATCTTTCACTCCTTTTGCTTTTAATATCATCTCAACTTTGGGTTTCTCTCCCAGTCGATTTTTGACTGCATGGAATAATAAACGACTGCAAACCCATTGGGCCAGTTTTACATGTATCTTCCCAAGAATCATGGCCAAAGAAAATGCAACATTATCGATATAAAAACTAAATCCTCCGGCATAAGCGCCAGCATCTCGCAGGCCCAATTCTTTCTCCAATCCATACATCTCTTTCATTTCGAGCGGGATTTTTGCCTTTTATAGAAATGGGGAACCACCCTTAAATTCCCCAAAATCTGGCAACTCTCAAAGCGAAAAGATCAGCTTATTCATATCCTGATACATTTTTTCCCAGCACAAAATCTCTTTCGCCTACCCATATATCTCCTTCTTTGGTTAGTTTTAATACTCCGGCACTGCCTCCATGAGGATTTGAGGGTGAAATTTCTCGTTTTGTCAGGAGGCTATCGCCCGAAAAATAATAATCTTCCAGCCAGTAGTATTTGCCGTTGGGTTCAAGAATAGTCGGATGGATATGCGCGGGATTATTCCTATCGGGATAGATACCAGGTTTGAGAGTGAAAAATTCATATCGTCCATCTTTCCCGGTTTTGACCCATCCCCGGATGTAGCCGTGTCTTCTCTCCCAGTTCTTTTTCTCAAATCGGTTTTCGTAAATTCCTTTTTGATTGGTGTGATAGAGGTAAAGAATTACTCCTTCCGCCGGGGTTTTGCCATCTGGCTCGTATATCGTACCAGTTACTTTTACCTTCATTCCTTCCTCATGGAAATCGGGAAGGGTATCTACGGGAAGAAGTGGTTTGTCTCCATATTCAAAGATTGCCTCACAACCTTCACAGGTGCCGATTAATCGGGGTTCATTAGGAATTTGTTTTTTCTGCTGATCGGGGACGGATGAGCAAAAAAGGAGAAATAGAGATAAACATAAATAAATGACTGGTTTCATCTTTTTGTAAATTGAAATAATTGATTTTGGCTCAAAATGTCCTTTTTAGGTAGGAATTTCCAATCCCATTTACTAACCTGAGTGATCCAATAGCTAAGCTGAGTTCTATTTAATAAGGGACTTTAATTCCTGACTATAATTCCGACTCATTCTGACAAATTCCCCATTTTTCATTTCAATATCATAGTCTCCATTGGAGCGGGAATGAAGGCGGGAAATATACTTGATATTGATAATGGTGGAACGGTGAACTCTGTAGAAGAGATTCTGATCCAGTTTGGCTATGATACTTTTTAAGCTTGCCTGATGTAAGTGCTTTTTACTATTTGTTATCACGGCAATGTAAGGCCGATCAGAGGTGATATAAATAATTTGTTCAACATCAATGAGTTCGGTTGTTCCATTATTTTTTATAGAGATAACTGAAGCATAATTTTCAGGTTGGGCAGTTTCTGTTATAGTCGGATTCTGCTTTTTACGCCGTTTTTGAAGGAGTGGAAAACCCATATAAATCATCCAGATAAGGTAAAATTGATCAGCCACGAAAAACCGGAAGGCCTGTAAGGGAGTGTAAGTGTGGGAAAACAATAACGCCGATAAAAAATGAATGAATAGTGAAGCCAGACAAATATGAACGAAAGAGAGAAATAAGAAAAAGAGGGCATTTAAAACCCATGAACTTAACGTAGATAATTGGTTGATTTTGTTGGAAATGTAATTACCTATCGGCAGTAATGGTAAATAAAGGAGCCAAATTGTTTTGTAAAGGGAGGATTCGGATAAGTAGAATGAATGGTGGTTTATGAGAGAACTGATAAAATCCTGTCCAATTCCGGAGAGAATCATAACCATGCTTCCGACCAGAAGCATGGTTAGTTTTTTGTTTATGCCTAGACTTTTAATCAGATCATGAGATATCAGAGCCATGGTTTCTATTTTGTCTATAACTGCATAATTGAAATTATACTTAAAGTTACACCAGGATCTTCATCACTCCCCTACCCTTCCAGGTCTTCCCGGGAAATGAGTGGTTTCCAGGTTGGGTCTGATTGAAAACCATTTTCAGGACGATTACTGATATCAATTTTTTCATCATCAATGGGTTCAAACAGACATATTTGTTCCTGTTTGAGGTATTCTGCTTCGGAATCATAACTGTCGAGCATTTCGGGATTCCAAACTGCACTACCGCAAGCGAGGCATTCTTTATCTTCCACCGCCATTAAACCACAAATCTTGCAACCAGTTAGATTTAAAAAGAAATTCTTCACATAAGCGTAATCATAACTTTTAAATCCAGGTGGGACTTGTTGAATCAATTGATACCAGCCAATATCATCTGCGGTGAGGACATGTTTGGTTTTTCTATGTTGAATAGTGATTAACCTTCCGTTTTCAATTTTTACATCTTCCAGGTCTTTCCACAAAATGGTAGCTTTGCCTTCCTCATCAAAGTTGGTTATCGAAAAACCGTGGTGATCCGACTGAATGATTTTTGTTTTGGCAGCAAAATCCTTAATCAGTTTGTTGATTTTTCTATCACTGGGTAGCAGAAACCATCGTGATATTTTATTGAGTAGTTTCATCTATTAGTTATAGCATTTTTCGATAAATCTCTTCATCCCATTCCTTGCCATAGCCCCCATCTTTTTTGATCGATTTACAAAACCCTTTTCTAAAATCATGATGAAAAAAAAGAAAAGGAGTTCCTTTTAGCTCAATGATGACATTTCCCTGATCAATCCATCTGATGTTAATGTCTTTTTCTTCAATTTGTTGAAAAGAGCCATGATTGGTTGAGTATTCCTGAGTCATGGGGGGAGGCATTTGCCGACTTCTCCAATAATCCATGTTGTCTATCTTCTCAGTGATTTTATGCCTGCTTGCCAAAAAGCAATCTTTGTCAATGTCCATTTCATTGGGTAAGGTCAAATAAGCCCAAATCGAATTTTCATCTTCTTCGATAATCAAACTTCTTCCGGTAATATCATGATCGCTTTTTATGAAAATCAGTTGGTCTTCCCAGATCCGATATTGGGGTTGGCACCATCCAGCTACATAGTCCAATAACTCCAAAACCAGATCTTCTTTTTCTTCGTCATCTTTAAATTCCTGGCGAATTTCCTCTAAAATCTGTAACGCTTCTCTTTGTTTCCCTCCCTGGTCTTTGAATCTGACAATCAACTCTCTCAATTCACCGAATTCTTTATGATTTTTTATTCCTTCTGTAATTTCTGTTTTCATTGTGTGTAAATAATATTCTCCAACCATTCATGAGCTAATAATTCAACATAGTCTTTAAATTCAGCCACTTCATTAATTGTATGAAATGTATATTCAGGCTGGTCTTTTACAAACTCAACATTGTCAAAGGAATGGTCAGTAGCAAATAGCATCACAGCTTTATTTATAGGGTTATACAATGTGATATTTCCATTGGCTTCCTGGGCGAAAGAAATAAACCCTTTATAATCTATTGGCTCAAGGTCTTCGAACTTACAGCAACCTTCATAGTATTCGTCCCAATCATTAATACCTAATGCACACCCCGATTCCAGAAACATAAATTCATGATTATTACTCCATGAATTCTCTGGCTCATTATATCTTTCTATAATCCCACCCATTTCTTCTAGTAGCAGTCGATGGTTGGGAATAAGAGGTAGCTCACCTTGCTGCTCCTTTTTGATTAACCATCCAAAAGGCTGTTGGTTTTTATTGGTCCATGAAGCCAGTTTGAAGCTGTCATTATTCATATTTATTTCCACAACTCTCGCAATCTTCAATAATCGGGTAAGTTTGGGAAACGTATTTGCGAATTCGAGGCTTAATTGAAAAGGAGAATTTTCCGTGATTATTTCTACCTGCTTTTTACGGTCTATAAACCAGGAAACGTCGCGCTTAAATTCTTCAAAATCTGGATTCATATTTTGCGCATTTATTTGTTAGAGTCTGATTGAGAGGTTGTAAATGATGAGGTCTATATTTCAATAAATTTAGCATCCAAAAACCACTGTTCATCAGTATACTCTCCACTTTTTATACTTAGATGAAATCTGCCAAATTCATATTTTGTAATTCCATCAAAGAGATCCGTCAACTCCATTTTTTCAAAATCATGAGTAAGAGCCCAAATATTTGCATATCTATCTACAGATGAAAGCAATAATTTTCCTCGTAATCCAGCACTATTTGTGCAGATGACTTCCGTTAGCCATTCTTTTCGGCTTGGGTTTGGTAGCAAGACTCGGATTTCTTCGATTGAGGTGAATAAGCCGACAGGTTGGTTTTTCATTCTTTTTTCTCTGATTCTATCTGCTCTGTCCGTTTCTTATGCTTTTCAACATTCCAGGTCATATTCCAGTTGCTGATATAATCTTCAATTGGCCCCAACCCGACCTCCTTTCTTCGCTCATTCACATTTTCAGGATCTGTCAAAGGCAAAACATAATGCTCGCCCGTTTCTGGATCTCTGCCAATCTGGCTACCATAAATCTGGCGTTTTCCTTGCCTAAGTGCTACCCTGTCTTCCAGCAAAGCCAGACTCCCCGGACTGGCGTTCCCTTGTTTTACTGCTTCCCGCATCATGGGCAAATACTTTTCCTGGGTTTCCAGATCAGCATGCTGAATGACAAGAAACAAGGTACTATTTCCCTGTCCGCCAATAATGTTTGCACCCAACCAACCCCGTGTGTCGAGAATTTCCTTAATCTTGATCAGATTTGCCGAATCTGTCTGATTGATCAAGGCCCAGTGTTTTTTCATTTCTTCAGAATCCCGACCGTATTTGGCTTCAATGTCCCCAATTTGCATTCGGTAGCTTTGATCCAACTGATAGATCGTATCAAGCATGGCTACCAGTGGTTTATCGAAATCCTTCTCATATTCTTCTTTATTCGCTTTTACGATGGTCAATAATTTCTCCCATCGTTCGTCCTTATGAAGAATTTCCAAATCGGGATCTATGGAAATATGTGCATAATTTTTGTACTTTACTCTGCTTTCAGCCAGCCTGAATAAATGAAAAAAAGCATTTTCAACATCTGTGGCCAGAGCATAAGAACAGGCCGCATTATACCGGTCATTGGGATAGGCTTTTCCTTCGAGTTGGTCAAATGCCTCTTTGTATTTTTCGGCTGATTGCTGGAATTCTTTTGTTTGATACAGACTCCAGGCTTCTTTGACTAGCTCAGCGTATTTTTCATTGTTTTGTGCGAATGAAAACTGGATGAAAAGGAGACTAAAAATGGATAGCAATAATTGTTTCATGGTTAACAGTAATTATGAAAATGACGGCGACTAAATATCTGAAAAATTCCTCCAATGACCAAGTTCTAAGTTTTCCGTAACTCAAAAAACTGCCGTAATACCTGCGAATGAATGGGAAAAGCCAAATCTTCATATTCTCTCAAAACCAGTCTCTCCGTCGTTTCATTAGTTGGGGTAAACGGAGGTAAATCTTTCTCTCGCATGGGTTTGGCCAGGCCAAAAATCAGAATAATTTTTCCATTGGGAATGCTTCTGGTCGCAAAATGGGTAATATCATCCGGAGAGATTTTGACATGAGTTTCTTCCCATAATTCGCGGGCGGCACCTGCTTCCCATGATTCTCCGGATTCGATGAATCCGCCTGGAAAGGCAAGCTCGCCTTCACCGGCTGGTTCACCACGGCGTATGACGAGGATTCCGTCATCAACGGGCAAAGCGACCACTGCAACTACCGTGGGGTTGAGGTAAGTTGTGTTTTCACAGTGTGTGCAGGTTTTTGGGAAATCTTCTGTTTCTGAAAATTGGGTTCCACAGTAGGAACAGTAAGCGTTTGGTTTTTTGTACATGTATTGTCTTTTTGTTTGTTTGCTACTTTTTTTAGAAAAAAGTGGCGCAAATCGTAGATGCCTTTAAGGTAAAATCGGAAAATTACTCACGAATCTGCTATTTATTTAAGGTGTTCATGAGGGCTTCGCCGTTTTAAGCCCAACGCCTCATATCCGCCCCAGTTCACCAAATTTTATTCACGTCTCTACTATTCCGGGTGTTTATGAGCTCTTCGAGGTTCCAGGCCAGCGCGCCGATCGCACATGGAGTCAAGGATACCTTCGGTATATATTTTTAGATTATTCAAATACCCATTCAGTTAATGGTTTTTGGGGATCATAATCCGCAACAACTAATTCTCCGTAGTCAATGTTTCGCTGATAGGCGATTGACTTAATAACCATAGAGTGGCAAGTAACGATGATGGTTTTATATTTTCCAGCGTATTTGCCAAAAACTTTGGCTACGCGGGTTTGCAGGGCATTCAGGCTTTCCCATTTTTTCGTATTTCCGGGAGGATATACGCCTTGATTGCGGTAGAAATCCCGGTGTAATGAATTCATTTCCGATTTTGTCTGGTAGGTGAAAGTCTTGTCGGGTATCCATTCGTGGAGATCTATTTCTACTTTGATGGGTAATTGTAAGTTTGAAGAAATAATGGCTGCGGTTTGTAAGGCGCGGGTGTAGGGGGAGGATAGAATGATTTCTGCTTGTTTGAGTAAGGGATTTTTAGCAGCCTGTTTGATTTGGTTTTTTCCTTCTTCAGATAAAGGCGCGAGATCGAGGCCATGCCCCTGGAATTTTTTGTCTTTGATTAGAGAATAGTCTGGTTGGCCGTGTCGGATTAGGAGTAACTTCATGTTATAATGATTCCTCTTGGGAAGATTTAATACAAAATTCTATTTCTGATTCGGATAAATGGTTATCAGAACTGGAAGCCAGTTTCTCCTTGAGACAGAGTATAAGTTGATCATAACTAGCGGTGATTATGACATTATCTTTGACGAGCATGTCGATTTCTTTTTTGTATTCTTTAATTTGGTATGTGCTTGGTTCCCTATGAGAGTGTTCGCTTAACATTTTTCTAAGAGTAATACACTTTTGTCTCAATTCTTCATTCTCCGACTCAATATTTACAATTCTTTCCTGATAGGATTCAATTTCCTGGGCATTTTCGTTTGGCTCTGAAAATTTGACTAAAAATCCTCCAATACAAATCATATTGATCAGAGTCGTGATAAGTAGTAATCTCGATTGTAGGTTGTTTTTCATTAATGTATGGGGTTTTGTGTCTTTAAATATCAAAGTGCTATCAGAGATAGCTAAATTATAAGGCGAATGCCTTGGCCTGCGCGAGCCAACCTCTTCGAGGGGGCGGTGCAAGGTGCGAGGGGGTTCTGACTACTTCAAAATAATCAACTCATCATCCCTCACAATCGCCACAAACGTCGGTCCCGACTGAGGCTTAAAAATCGCTGCATATCCTTGCTCAATCTGAGGCAACGTAGAACCTGGCCCAAAGGAATGGGAAACCACTAAATAATTCTCATTCACTGGATTTAAGCTGTCAATAAAGTTTAGGGTTTTTTGATGCCGCTCATCTTCTCCATACACATGAAAAGTAAGGTCTTTTTCTGTATAAGTTTGTTTGCCCAGATCCATGAGCTCGGGCGTTTGAAGACAACGGCAAAATTCACTGGTGAAAATTTTCTCAGCTAAAGGAATCTTAAGCCCTCTAAAGGCAGCGCCAAGATCCTTTGCCTGAGTGATTCCTTCCGGAGAAAGTTGTCGTGCTGTATCGGAATTACAGCTACGTTGCCATCCAAGTGGAAAATTTAGCGAGTCTGCACCAACGGTAGCAATAGCGTGCCGCAAATAAATGACATATCCGCCCGATATGATTTCATTGAGTATATCCGCTCGATTGCTTACTCTGACAGAGACGGTATCCCGATTTGTTTCATCAGTCTGACTCGTAGCAATGAGGTAATAATGGCCAATACTGTCCATAGATGTAAAAGTCCCATTTGTTTCAATTTCGCCAGCGTTGGGATGAGAGAATGTCCAGAAAACCGGAAGATTGGCAGAAAAATCCTGAGACGTGTTAAGATCCATAACCAGAGGATTTTGAGGAGAAATTTCTACCGGAGGTTCAAGTGGCTCTTTTTTACAGCTTGAGAATAAGGTGATTAACGCAATTGCGCAAAGAATTAATACTTCTCTTTTCATAGGTTTACTTACTATCTTTTATATTAGCAATATGATTTCGGTTGATTTAAAAACATTGTACTGTCATCAGCCCGCCAAAGGCTGGAGCAAAGGTAAACCTTATCTTTGGACCTTGTTTTTTTCTATTGATAGTTCTACCATTCAATTAACAGAAAACTTTCGCCTTGCAGGAGAGGCATTTTTTAAATTCTCCGAAGGGAGTCATGGCAACCTTGATAAGGAAACGGTGAAAAGTGGAGAAGCCGTTGCTATCCCGGGCGATATTGGCCATTGGCAGGCTGCCCCTCACCCTATTAAAGTGCCTTTTTTCAATTATTCTATTCCCGGTATGATAGGAGTTGTTGTGGTGTTAATGATGGAAAGAAATGTGACAGAAGCAGGTGCGGAAGCTGGGCACAAGGCTTTAAATGATTTTGTTCAAAAGGCTGTTAATCAGGCTATTGGTGAATTTGATGTGAAGGAAATAGATGTTGAAAATATTCAACCTTCAATTAAGGAATATTTTGCCCGAAAAACAGAAGTCCTGGTAGAAGGCGTGGAAGATGCTGTGAAAGATGCCATTGTTAAATCGCAGAATATTTTTCAGAATTTATGGGCTTTTATTGACCAGGATGAATTGGTGGGGTACCAGGTTTGGGATTATAATCAGGCAGAAATCGCTGAAGCCGGAGGTGAAATTTCCCTGAAAAAACGCTGGACTTCTGAAAAAGGGGGCGATTGGGAAATCGTGGGGAAAATTTCTATCAATCAGGAAAAAGAAGGAGACCTACCAATTGAGGTGGATATTGAATCGGAGGAGGAATAGACAAAAATGAATGGATACATTTATTGATTAGGTATTTTGGGATGCATGAGCATCTGATTTTGTGGGCCCGGGTTAAAACCGCGGGCCAATAATGAGCAAACAATGTATGGATAAATCCATGGTAATCTGATCTGCAAAACTTGCAGTATGACATGTGATGTAAGAGCATCTAATAATTCGGTCCTATTGGCCCGCGGTTTCAACCCGGGCCAGGCAATCAATTAATGGATACATCCATATAAGCTCTACAAGAATAGCAGCATAATATGTGATGCAAGAGCATCCCATTCCCTCCCCTATTGCCTCGCGGTTTTAACCCGAGGCAAGGGGCAAATATAATCACTTCAAAATCCCCATCTCATGAAGAGAAAACGTAATAATGAAGATGGAAATCACGACAATCATCCCATACATAAACACATTATAGGCGATCCTCAATAATTGAAATTTCTTCGCCAGCACTTTCCCCAGAAAGTAAATATCCTTGGACATACTTCCATAGAGATACTCTGCATCGTTCATCATTTGTTTGATTCCCCACTGAAAATCAATAAGATCCATTCGGAAGAAGTTCCCAAAGAATAACAAATTGGTTTTTTTCTCCAGAATATCTTCTCTGGTAAAAATCCCTGAACTCACCTTGGGACGAGTCGCTAGAATGGCAAAAACGATGGTAACCATACAAACCAGCAACAAAGTTGCGCCAGGGATCAAAATAAATGCATAGTCTTCGAGTTTTCCGATTAAATCAGTCAGTACGATGGAGACAATAATTGCATTAATCGAAAGTAAAATGTTGGCTTTATTATCGGCAATAGAACTCAGGTTCATGTGTGTACGATAAGTGGTGCGAAACATCGTCTCAATTCCCCGGTCGGGCCTCTGTTGTTTGGCCTTTTTGAGTTTTCGTTTTAGCTTATCGACCCTGGATTCCTGCTTTTCCAATTGCATGACCAGCAGGGCCTTTTCCGTTTCGTTTTCCTTTTGTCTTCTTCTCTTAAGTGCTTTTTTCAGTTTTTTGATGTTGGACTGTTTAATGGGATCGAGATACTCTTTTCCATAAGGGGTGTAGTATTCGTGTTCTCTGAAGAAATTATAATTAAACTCATCCCATTCTTTATCCGAAAAAGTCCGGTTACAAAAAACCTTCCACTCATAACGAATCATCTGCGAATTTTCGAGGGCTTCAGGTGTGGCCAGATTAAATAAATCCGCATCTTTAATTACTTCTTCAAGGGTATTTCTGGGTTTCTGTTCGAGAATCGTAGCCTCAATCAGATTTTCTACTTTTACGATTAATGCTTCATCTGCATTTTGCTCAGTAAGGAATTCACGGGCGATAGCAATGCTATCCCTTTCATGTCCGATATATTTTCTGACATATCCCAGATCATGTAGCCAGGCTGCGACCTTAAGTACTTCAATCTCTGAATTGGTAAGACCAATATGCCTGCCGATTTCTTCCGTAGCATCTACCACCTGCACAGTATGAGGCAGTGTATGATAGGTAAATTCCTTGTCGATCTTATTTGTCAGAATATCTCTGGCAAAAGCTTCTGTAGCAGATAATATTTGCGTTGCAACTTTCATATACTGCCGATAATTTAATCATAAAGATACACATTTCTGCTCATTGGATTAAAAATCGGGATTTTCTTTGGGAGAAACTCAATACTTTCTGCTATTTTGACCCCGTAAATCTGTTCAGGTTATATAATAACATGAAAAATTACTTTTTAAATTCGATAAATAGCCTCCTTATATTATCAATTTTAGCGATAATCGGGAGTGGTTGTGAGCAAAATATGTCTTCTGGCAGTAGTGGGAAAATGGTAAGCCGAATGGATAGCGTTTCCTATATCGTGGGAAATAATCTGGCCTATCAGTCGGTGGGAGTTGAGCTCAATGCAGATATGATTCGTCAGGGTTTTTTAGATGCCAGAGATACAAATGTGGTCATCAGCGAAGCTGAAGCAACCAGGCTGATGAATGTTTTCAGGGCTGAGTTAGCTGCTGAACAAAACCAGCGCATTATGCAGGAAGCTGTGACAAATGAAATCCTTGGAAACCGGTTTCTTGAAGAGAACAAGAAAAAAGAAGGAGTTCAGGAGTCTGAGAGCGGATTGCAGTATATTATCCTGAATGAAGGGGAAGGAACTTTTCCCACGAATAATAGCATAGTCAAAACCCGCTTCACCGGAACCCTGATCGATGGGACCATTTTTGATACAACCGAAGGAGAAGGGCCCGGACGTGGCCCTCGAAATTTTGAAGTCGCCAAAGTTATTGAGGGGTGGAAGGAAGCTCTCCTGCAAATGAAGCCAGGAGCAAAATGGAAACTGTTTATTCCTCCCAACCTTGGGTATGGTAAAGAATTGAGGGATCCCATTCCGCCAAATTCTGTTTTGATCTTTGAGCTGGAACTGCTTGAGGTAAGAGTTTAGATTTATTGGAAATCTGATAATTTCGTAAACGTTTTCGGAATCAATTTTTATGATTCCTTAATAATGACCTTTGTTTTAATTTAACTTTATAAAGATATTTGCCACTTAATGTCAACATGATAATAAGTTTATGCAAGATTCAATAGCTATCCTATGTGCCGGAGGACCTGCTCCCGGAATTAATACAGTAATCAGTACCATTGCCAAAGTTTTTTTAAGAGATGGACTCCGTGTCATCGGAATACACGATGGTTATCAAAATCTTTTTAATGGCCAGGCTCAAACAGTAGATTTTGACTTTAGATATGCTGACAGAATTTTCCCCCAGGGAGGATCAACCTTGAGAATGAGCCGTTACAAGCCTAAAGATCATGAATTCTCAGCGGATTTTTTCGCTAAAAATAATGTGAAACTTTTGGTAACTATTGGCGGAGATGATACTGCTTCTACTGCTAATCGGCTTACCAAATTTCTCAAACAAAATGATCTTGATATCCTTAATATCCACGTTCCTAAAACCATTGATAATGACCTTCCTTTGCCCGGACGTATGCCCACTTTTGGGTTTAACTCTGCCAAAGACGCAGGAGTAGTCATTGGTAACACCGTTTATGAAGATGCTCGTACCAGTGGTAACTGGTTTGTGGTTTCTTCAATGGGACGTTCTGCCGGACACCTTGCCTTTGAAATTGGTACCAGTTGCCATTTTCCGATGATTATTATTCCGGAAATGTTTAATAAGACGGAAATCACTTTTGATAAAATCGTGAATCTGGCTGTTTCTTCCATGATCAAGAGGAAAATTGATAATGTGCCTCATGGTGTGGTGATGATCAGTGAGGGAGTTTTTCACTTCCTGGCTGATGAAGAGATTAAAAACTGTGGAATTGAATTTACCTACGATGAGCACGGACACCCTGAGTTGGGTAATGTAAGTAAAGCGCACGTATTTAATGTCCTGGTTCAGAGAAGATTAAAAGAACTGGGGATCAAAATTAAAAGCCGTCCGGTAGAAATGGGTTATGAGCTGAGATGTTGCCGCCCGGTAGCTTACGACCTCACCTTGTGTACCCTTCTGGGAATGGGAGTGAGAAAATTATTCCAGCGTGGAATTGGTGGATGTATTGTTTCAACTACTGCCAAGGCTGATATTAAGCCTGTTTTCCTGAATGATATTGAAGATAAGAAAACAGGAAAAATTCCTCCACGTCTTGTAGATATTGAATCAGAACTGGCGAAAATGGTATTTTCTGATTTACATTGTTTGACTGAATCTGATTATGAAGCTGCGAAAAAATATGTCGAAAATCCTGCGGATTTTGACTTCTATAAAATCCTTAACTGGGAATTTGATCCTTCCATGCTGAGACCATCGGTTGTTTAATCGGTTTATAGATAAAATTAAAAAGGCCGCCCATTCGGAGCGGCCTTTTTAATTTGTCCCGTCAAAAAGCTCTTCCGTAGTTTTTTCATCTACATATACCGCCTCTCTTTTAAAAACCTTTATCAAGGTCATAAGCATAATTTTAATATCCAGCCAGTGAGACCGGTTTGCGATATACCAGAGGTCATATTCAAACTTTTGAGAGAATGAAATCTGATTTCGCCCGTTGACCTGAGCCCATCCGGTGATCCCTGGTTTGACAAGATGTCTTTTACGTTGTTCTTCGGTATAAATACTAAGGTATTGCAACAGTAGAGGTCGCGGGCCAACCAGGCTCATTTCCCCTTTCAATACATTGATCAATTGAGGCAATTCATCCAGAGATAATTTTCTCAGGTATTTTCCTAAAGGAGTCAGGCGGGCCTGCTGATTGATATATTCGTTTTCCCCTTCTTCAATATCTCTTAGTGTGCTGAATTTGACTAAACGGAAAGGTTTTTCATTTTTTCCCGGTCTTAATTGGGTGAAGAATATTTTCTTTTGAGTGAAAAAGAGCCCAATGATGATAAGCAGGATGAATGGACTAAAAATAATTAGCCCGATAAAACTTAAAATAATATCTCTTAAGCGATAGATCATGGAGATGAATTAGGCTTTTCTCTTCTTTTCTCCATTTCAATAGCGACTTCGTTATCCATGGGATGTCCACTTTTTTTCAATTGTGAAATGATATTGAAATAGTCGCTGTCTTTGCGGTTTTGGCTGAGTTTGCTCTTGGCTTCAATTTTTTCCACCATTATCTCAAATCCAATAATTCCTTTGAGAGATCCCACTACTTCAGGGGGGAGATTTTCCCAATCCAGTCCATCTTTCACGTTTTTTTCATACGTATGGACCAATTCAATTAAAGCTTCTGATGATTCTTCCGAGGTCAGTTTTCGGGCTTTCCCATAAACATGAACGGCCTGATAATTCCACGTAGGTACATTTATATGATCATACCAGCTGGAAGAGATATACGTATGAGGTCCGTGAAAAATAGCCAGTATTTCGCTTGTTTCATCAAAAGCTTCTGCTATTGGATTGGGTTTGGCAACATGTCCGATGAGAACAAGGTTTTCGTCTGACTGCTTTAATTTGAGTGGAATATGGGTGGCAATCGGAATCCCTCCCTGCGAGCAAATCAGCGTCGCAAAACTATTTTCTCTGATAAAATTGAGAATATGGTTTTGATCCGATTCCTGGTACAGACGTGGAATGTACATAGTTGGAAGAGGTCAGAACATGATTACTTCAGCTTTCCTAAACCAAAGGAAAACCGGAAGTAAAAACCGGAAGGGCTGGCTGAAACTGTTTGATCGGGAACCAGCTTTCTGAAATTAAATTGATCACCAATCGCGTGTAAATAGCCAAGAGACAGGCCCAGTTCGTAGGAATATCCTTTCCCATCCTGAATCTCGTTTAATCTGCGAATATTGAGAGAAGCATCAGCGAGTGTGCCTGGACTAAAATAGGCTGTATGATATTGTTCATCCAGCGCTCTGACTTTCAGATTGGTAATACCCGCACCCAGACCAATCGATGGATAAATGAGAAGTGAATTTTCATACCGATAAGCCAAATAACCGATAGAAGTTGTGAGATAATGAAAACTCAGAACTGCCAACTGGTTATTATAGGCGCTTTCCTGAATCATGTAATTATACAAATCTGCATTCAGCAATACCTTCCCACTCATGCGACTAAGCCCTATGCCCATTGCAAAATAAGTATTGTTTAAGGGTTCATAGTCGAGATTTTGCAACGCAAAATTCATATCATCAATATTGAGGAAAGAACCTCCAAACTGCACCCTTCCAAACGTTCCTTTTTTGCCTAAAGGAGTATCTCTATCCGCCCAGGGATCAAAATCTTTATTTTGAGCAAGCAGATCTGGCGTACAAAAGAAGATTAGTGAAAGAAAAGTGCTCAGTCCGATGCAAAAAGATCTAAGAATCATGATTTTACAGGTTAATAAAGATACATTTAATCCAAAATCTCATAGTCTGCAGTAGGGCCGTTATAGCCTTCGGTAAGATAAAAGCTATACGCTTTTCCCGGTTTGATTTCCAGGTTAGAGATTGAATCTATCACATTACCTGTAAAATCATTTATAAACAAAAATGTTTTCTTTCCGGCGGGAAACTCTGCAAATGTTGAGTAGTTAAGATAGTTTAATTTTTCGATATTAACCGAATCATCGGTCGTTTTCATTGTAACAGAGAGTGTCTTATACTCAATGTTCATAAAGCGAATCAACGCTTTTTTAGGATCTTCCACCTTTCTGATATTATCCACTGTTTTGACCAGAAGCGGTTTCCCAAAACTGTCAATCAAACAAAAAGATGTATATGTATTAGGCGGAAGAACGAGGGATAAATCTGTAACCAGCGCGGTTTTTGTAGTATGTTCATAAACCTGGAAGGTTACACCATCTCTTCCATCAACACTGTCTGGATCGGGTGCTGTCAACAAAGATGCGTAACCCGTTTTAGGCCATGAATCTTTAAATCCCAGATCATCTGCAATCCACCTGTTTTCGTCAAAAGAAAGTAATTTGACATCTATGCCACTAAAGCCTGTGTAGGCATTCAGGATATGGAAATAAGTTCTTTCCTTTTCAGGAATCGGCTTAAATTGTTCTTCTTTACAGGCTGTAAGCCCGAGCATAATCAGAACAAAGATAATTAAAACGCTGCTTTTTGTCTTCATTCTATTGGGGAATAGAAAAAGGCAATTTCCCGGAAATTGCCATTGGTAAACGTATTGGTTAAACGCAGAAATTACTGTTTCATTGTTGAGCAGAAACAGAATCTTCTACGGCTGATTTCTGAATTTTTTCCAGTAAATCCTTTGCTGAAACACCCAGATTATCAATTTCAAATTTTGCACTGGACGCTAATTCATGGTCTGGATATTTTTCCAGAAAAGTAAGATAAATTTCTCGGGCTTTATTGAGATCTTTCAGAGTATTGTGATATACATAACCCTTTTTGAACAAAGCATCAGCAGCTCTTTCACTTTCAGGATAATCATTGATGATTTTGTCAAAGATTTCCATTGCTTTCCCAATATCCATCATATTGGTTTCGTAAAGTTCTGCTGATTTATAGAGAAATTCAGAAGAAGAAGGATCCTGAGTATTTTCTGCTGCATAAGATTCGTATGCTGCTGCAAGTTCCAGAATGACTTCTTTTACTTCCTCGTGATTGATACCATTACCAGAAGTTACTTCTTTGAATTTTGCTTCAAGCGCTTCAATGCTTTCCTTGGTGGATGGTTTTCCACAACTCATAAAAAGCAGAGTCACCAGAGAGATCAGAACAAATTTGATTTGCGCACTATTCATAGTAAGCTGTTTTTCAAAAATTTAGCCAAATGTACCTCAATTCTCTATCTAAGACAACTCTAAAAGTTGCGTATTAAAACAAGCTTCCCTGTTTGTCTGAATCCAGATCTTCACCGCTCCACTCTACCTGATCGCCTGTTTTCAGTTTTTCCTTAGACTCTTTTTTCTTGTTTTCAGCCATTTTAGGAGTCAGTTCTTTCACCGCACTTACCTTCCTTCTATCCAGTTTATTACCTAAAGCTTTCCAGCCTTTTACTGAGATGAATGAGGATAGCTCCAGTTTTACCTCTTCTTTGGCTCCTTTTCCCGGAGTCGATACTTTAAAACTGATTTCCGGTTCAGGATAAGTAGTTACCATAACTAACTTTGATCCTGATTCTTCACTGATGAATTTGAATGTTTTATCAACAGTTGTAGTCTCAATATTAAAGCGTTTGACGTAATAGTCTTTCTGATTTCCTTCATAATGAACAGCAGTAATGACTGTTTCCGGATCAAACTTCTCCAACCATATAACTTTATTTATGTCGTAACGGTTGGTTAGCTCAAAATTTGTTAGCTCATAACTTCCGTCTTTGTACAGAACCAATACCGTATCTTCGGTATCAAACTGACCGAGATATCGCCCTCTTTCATTTACGTTCAGGCGCCCGGCAGCATCGTCATACCATATTTTCCGGCCTCCAAGGGTGGAAGAGCCAACTGACTTCTGGACGATTTTTTTGATGGGATATTTGGTCAGAACATTCCCCTGAGAATTACGGCCTTTGATGGCAAGTTCTCCAAAATCGTAGTCAAAAACTTTATTTTTGGCGCGACAATTAGGAGAAAGTGTTACGGTTACTACTTCTTCTTCGCTGTTGTCATGAGTTTCAAAATAAAGGAGTTTGGCTCCATTATTACCGTTGGTTATATCATATTCGCGGTCGCGGGTAATAGCTTTCACCGCAAAACGTTTGACAAAATTTTTCCCTGATTTGGGATCTCGGTAAATCGCGTGATATACTTTCCGTTCATTTCCTTTTTTCCATACATCGGCGTGGATAATGTCTTTGCCAACGAAAGATTTTTCCTGAACCCTGGTAATAAGATATTTTCCATCTCCACGGAATATAATCACATCGTCAAGATCAGAGCAGTCTTTAATGTACTCATCTTTTTTCAGCCCGTAGCCAATAAATCCTTCTTTTCGGTTGACGTACAACTTTTGGTTAGCTACTGCAACCTGCTGAACTTCAATATTATCAAAGGAAGTAATTTCAGATTTCCTTTCTTTTCCTGCCCCGTATTTGTCCAGCAAACTTTGGAAATAATCAATGGCAAATTCGGTGAGGTGAGCCAGATGATGTTCCGTTTCAGAAATCTCTTCTTCCAACTGACGCATAATTTCATCTGCTTTGAAAGAATTGAATTTTGAAATTCGCTTGATTCGGATTTCTGTCAGGCGCACAATGTCTTCCTCGGTAATCTCACGATAAAACTGAGGTTTATAGGGATCAAGACCTTTATCGATCGTTTCAATAACAGCCTCCCAGGTCTCAGCTTCTTCAATATCGCGGTAAATGCGATTTTCGATAAAGATTTTTTCCAACGAAGAAAACAGAAGTTTTTCCTTCAGTTCGGCGAGTTTGATTTCCAACTCCTGGCGAAGGAATTCCTTCGTATTCTCCGTTGACATCCTCAGCATTTCGTCTACGGTTAGAAATACAGGAGTCTCATCAATAATTACGCAGGCGTTGGGCGAAATCGAAACCTCACAATTGGTAAAGGCATAAAGGGCATCAATGGTAACATCAGGCGAAACACCCGTGGGCAAAATGATCTGAATTTCTACATCCTTCGCGGTATTGTCTGTTACCTTCTTGATTTTGATTTTTCCCTTATCATTCGCTTTGACGATAGAATCTATCAGCGTACTGGTCGTTACACCATAAGGGATATCCTTGATAAGGAGCGTAGTTTTATCCTCTACTTCAATATTTACCCTGCAACGGACCTTTCCTCCTCTTTTTCCTCCATGATAATTGGAAACATCGATCATGCCTCCGGTGGGGAAATCGGGATATAATTTGGTCTTTTTCCCATTAAGAACAGCGATAGACGCTTTGATCAGCTCCTGGAAATTGTGTGGGAGAATCCTGGTCGATAGCCCTACCGCAATCCCTTCTACTCCCTGAGCCAAGACCAAAGGAAACTTCATGGGCAATGACAAAGGTTCTTTTTTACGACCGTCATAAGAAGTTTGCCATTCCGTGATTTTGGGATTAAAGGAAACTTCCAGCGCAAATTTGGAAAGGCGGGCTTCAATATATCGGGAAGCAGCTGCACGGTCTCCGGTACGAACGTCTCCCCAGTTTCCCTGCGTGTCAATCAGCAAATCTCTCTGACCGAGGTTTACGAGTGCATCTCCAATGGCAGCGTCGCCATGCGGGTGATACTGCATCGTCTGGCCAATAATATTTGCGACTTTGTGAAAGCGTCCATCATCCATTTCCTTCATCGCGTGCATAATTCGCCGCTGAACAGGTTTTAACCCATCATCCAGCATTGGAACGGCTCGTTCCAGAATTACATAAGAGGCGTAATCCAGAAAATATTCTTTATACATTCCGGAAAGAGGTGAGGTTAAATCCACAGCCGCTTTCATCTTTCCATTAGAGGAGGCTTTATCCATGCTAACTTTTTAGTTTCGCTAATTTTATTGGCAATAATACGAAATTTTTAGGGTTTTGGAAAGGACTAAAGTCCTCAAAACCAGAAAAATCGGTCTACAAAATTAACTTTTTGACTAAGTTTTTTATTTTTCTTTTGCAGAGAAAATCAAATATTCTCTCTGACAAAGGTTTGGTTACCCAATTCAACCAATTGATCGAAGTGATCTTCCAGGGGTTGATTTGCACCTCTCAGACCATCTACAACCGATACGGCCCACCAAATATATTCCATTTTTCTTTCTACCGGCCAATCAGGAGGAGAATGGATAATGTCATAGAGGTTGGAACATTTATCCGCCAGTTTAATTTGTTTGGCACCTTTGGAAGCATTTGGAGCGTGAAGAATCTGAAGTCTTTTTCGCTCTTTTTTAGGCAGGGATTTATCATCTGTTACTTCGAGAACCAAATCCAATACTTCCTGCCCAAAAGTTTCTTTGATTTCCTCTGGAGTGGTATGGGTATCTTCAATGGTATCGTGAAGAATGGCTGCAATTAATACAGATTTATCTCTGACTTTTCCCTCTTCCCAAAGGAGTCTTACTACTTCAATAGGATGATTTATGTAAGGAATATGTTTTTTCCCTTTTCGGCTCTGGCTCTTGTGTTTGATAGAAGCAAAAGATATTGCCCGGATAATGTCTTCAGTTAAGTTCATATTGCAAATCTAAATAAGTCATATTGTGGTTTCTTTTCAGCGCCGAATCTGCGGAATCTTCAACCCCTGAGCCGAAGATTCAATTGTAATATCCAATCGTTTCTGACGGGTTTCTTCCCGCTTGGCACTCATAATCCAGTGAATGGTTTGTGCTTTATAAGATGGAGCCAGGTTACTGAAAAACTCCCAGGCTTCAGGATTCGCTTTGATTTGCGCCTCATATTCTGGCAAAAGTTTGGCTTTTTTTTGCTGCTCGTAAGAATAGACCTTGGATTTATTCTCAAGTCGCTTGTTCCAGGCTTCAATCCCGGCGGGTTTCATCAGGCCTTCTTTTGTAAGAAATTCGATGCGATCGATATTCACTGCGCTCCAGTTACTTGTAGGTTTTCGGGGGGTGAATCTGATTTTATAGCTCTCCTCGTCAATGGATTTTCTCAGCCCATCGATCCAGCCATAACAAAGGGCCTGATCTACGGATTCCGGCCAGGTAATACTCGGTTTTTTAGTCGATTTTTTATAATAGCCCACCCAAAGTTCGGTTTCTGTTTGATGGTTTTTGTCAAGCCATTCTCTGAAATCTGTAGGAGTGGGGAAGAATAAGATGGTCATTTTTTGTTTTGGTTATAAATATTATCGCTTCTCCTTTGCCAGTTTCGCAATTGTCTCTGCAAGATAATCCAACTCTTCCAGCGAAGTAAATACATTGGGCGATATTCTTACGCCTTTGATGTCTTTATGGTTAATGGCAGTATTGTACAACTGATATTGACCCGTGAGGGTATTGCCTAGCTCACCAGGCTCCCAGCCTTCCAGACCAAAATTGGCGATTCCGCCAGAGTGCTCCTTTTTCAATGAGGTATTAAAATATACTCCCGGAATATCTTTCACCTGATCAGTCCAATATTCTTTTAAATATCTCAATCGGGCTGCCTTGCGTGGTGTTCCAATGCTATTGTGAAAATCAATGGCGTCTGCAATGGCGAGTTCAATAGGGAATGACCGGGTGCCGAGATGCTCGAATTTAGAGATTTTATCATCTTCCCCTTCCGGATAACCATGTAAAGGCCAGAGGCCTTCGATATTTTCTTCTTTTACATAAAACATGCCGGTACCGAAAGGAGCTGTCATCCATTTATGCAAGCTGGTACCAAAATAGTCTCCTTCCAGATCAGGAATTTGAAAATCCAAATGACAAAAGGTATGCGCACCATCAATGATGACTTTAATTCCTTTTTTATGCGCAATCCGGGCAATTTGCCTGACCGGAAGAATCTGCCCGGTAAGGTTGATCATGTGGCAAACCAGAATCACTTTGGTTTTGGAAGTAATGGCATTTTCAAAAAGGCCGACAATCTCGCTGGGATCTTCTGAAGGAACAGGAAGAGCAATTTTATTAATCTTAATTCCTTCCCGACGGCTGCGCATTTCCAGGGTATTGAGCATACTTGGGTAATCCTGATCCGTCGTAAGTACTTCATCGCCTTTTTTTAAATCAATCCCCATAATTGCCGTTTCCAACGCTTCTGTAGCGTTTCGCATAATGGCTATTTCATTGGGTGAACAGCCAGCGAGTTTAGCCAATCTGCGACGAGTACTCTCCCTTACCCGTCCCATAGTCCGCCACATATAATATCCCGGCGCTTCATTAGCAAAACGTGTATAGAGTTCTACTTTTTCCTGAACCATTTTAGGATGAGGACTGACTCCACCACTATTGAGATTGATCAGGTTATTGGACGACGTATAAGCCTGCCTGACATGATACCAAAAATCCTCATCGGTAGCTGCGTCCTCTGGAGACGAATGGGTAATTGATGCCAATTCTTTTCCAATTGGAGCAGAAATAAGGGGGTTCAGTAATGGGGTTAAAAAGGTCGATCCTGCAAAAGCGGAAAGAGATTTGACAAATTGTCTCCTTTGAATACTCATAATGATTACATTTATGACAAATTACAAGAATCCTGTAAATTACTCAATATGCAATTTGAAACCCTCGCCTCTTCCAATATTTCCAAAGTTTATGCAGCGATGATGGGGGCCTTTGCCGACTATGTTATGCCGGTTAAACTGACCCAGGAACAATTTGAAATGAAACTCAAGCGGGATGGTGTAGTCGCCGATATTACCCCCATTGCCGTGGAAAATCAACAGATTGTGGGATTTAATTTAATGGGATTGGGAGAATGGAACGGGATTACTACTGCATACGATGCTGCTACAGGAGTGTTGCCGGCTTTTCGGGGAAATGGAATTACAAGAAAGTTATTCGACTTTATTCGCCCAACCTTGGAAAACGTAGGAGTGAAACAATGTCTGCTGGAAGTGATTATTGGCAATGATGGGGCCCATCATATTTACGAGAAAATGGGCTTTAAACCTGTCAGAGAACTGGTTTGTTATAATGGAGAACCAAAAGGAGAACATAAGCTACCCGAAGGATTTTCCTATGTGGGTGTGGACAATTTGAATCTGGATGATTTTCAAACCTGGAAGGATTGGCAACCCAGTTGGCAAAACAGTGATTTTGCTTCACGCAATATTTTAAACCGTTATCAGGTCGTGGGAGTAGTGAAAGATGGGGCCTTGGTTGCCTATGCCCTACTCTTTCGGGATACAGGTTATGTAGCTCAAATGGCTGTTTCCCCGGAATACCGTCGAATGGGGATTGGTTCACGAATGTTTGCTTTTATGGCTGCTTTGGCTAAAAAACCGCTTCATTATGTGAATGTGGAAGCGGAGGCAGTTGGAAGCCATGCATTTTTGAAAAAAATAGGCATGGAAGAAACCGTCAGGCAATATGAGATGGTCATGTCTTTGTAAATAAGAGACTAACCTACTCGTTATAGTCTCGTATATGCTATTCTTTTTTGACTCACAGCTAATCGCGATATGCATTTTTTATTTTTTGATACAGAAACTACCGGATTACCACGCCAATGGAAAGCACCTGTTGAGGATTTGGACAACTGGCCCCGAATGATTCAACTCGCCTGGCTTTTATATGATGAAGATGGAAACGAGATAATACGAAGTAATGATATTGTTAAGCCTGAAGGCTTTCGGATTCCAAAAGCCGCTTCGGCAATTCATGGGATTACTACGGAGAAAGCAATGGAAGAGGGCGTTGAGCTGGGAGACGTTCTCCGCAAATTTACCTATGCGCTTGATGGTGCTGATTATCTGGTGGCACACAATATTGAATTTGATGATAAAATTGTTGGAGCAGAATTATTGAGAAAGGAAATGCACAGCGATTTTTTTACGCATAAACGGATTTGCACCATGAAATCATCCATCCGTTTTTGTGCTCTTCCCGGCAAGTATAGTAAATACAAAAACCCTTCTCTCACTCAACTATATACAAAGTTATTTGACCAGGGATTTGATGATGCGCATGATGCCCTGGCCGATGTGGTGGCTTGTGCTGAGGCTTTTTTTGAATTGAGGAAAAGAGGGATTATTCGGGTGGCGCCGCATTAAAATGGCGGCGCTATATGAAAATGATGGCGCTATATGAAAATGGCGGCGCGATACTACCACGTAGAAAGAATTATCAAAATAAAAACCGTCTGTATCGCCATTCCCAACCCAAAACCTTTCAATACCTGAAGGACTTTTTTATTATGGGCCTGTTTTTGATAGCCAGCAGCATAATCCTGATTCTGATAGAATAACTCTGGTTCGGGTAAATCATCTGCGTGAACCTGTGGGGGAACTACCCCAACGATCGTACCTGTTATCGCTCCTGTAAATATCCCGTAAATTGGCAGGGCACTGGCAGCAAAAGTACCCCAGAAAGGACCATTATTCTCAAAAAAACGCTTGGCATCAGCTACTCCCCTATCGTAGAAAAATCCTGCTGAGTCTGAACGGGATTCCTGGATTACCTCCTGGCTGGTTTCGATAGAAAAATATTGCTTCAAACCATCTTCATAAATGACCATATAAACCTGAGACTTGGGAATTTTTAACAGATCCCCATCCGGGTTTTCATATTGGCGGTAAAAAATTTTCTGTTTTTTGATCGCTTCAATACGGGCAATGATTTCATCGTCGTCCATTTTGACGATCAGATCCTGGGAAAAACTGGTCGCAAAAAAGCTTAATACACAGATCAGAGCAATAATGTGTTTCATGAAATGGGGAGTTTGTGGGGTAAAACTAATACTTTGGTCAAAAAATAACTGGCCCAAAAATTTTCTCTATTCTTCGAGGGCTTCATTAAAAAATTGATTGAAGGGATAAATTTTCTCATAAATATCCAGGGCTTTTTCTACAAAATTTTCCTTTTGCACATCCTGGTCAGACAAATGAGTCATGACAAAAAAACTTTTCTTTCTCAGCAAGTCAATATCAGGATGATCTTTGGGATAACCTTTAGGAGCAGATTTCAGCTCTTCGCCTCTAATCTCTTCAAACAACTGACTAAACGTAGTACCAGACGTCACTTTTTTGAGTTTCGCTGCCTCCAGGTCAATATGTGTTCTGATTTTGGCCAGCTCCGGAGCCATCGGTTGATAACATCCTCCGCCGATGAAAATATTACCTGGTTCAAGATGAAAATAATAACCCGCATAAATGGACTTTCTCCCACCGCGAGCCAAATAGGCTCCCATATTGGTTTTATAAGGATTTTTGTTTTTGGAAAAACGAATGTCGCGGTTGATGCGGAACAGGCTATGTTTGGGCTCCAGGCCATCCAGCGTATGATCAAATTCGGTGATTCCTTCAATCAGACGATCTATGACTTGAATAAAGTTTTGTCTGGCTTTTTGATAGGTGTCCCGGTTTTCATCAAACCATTCTTTATGATTATTTTCTTTGAGTTCGGAAAGGAATTGAAGTGTTTCAGATTGAATCATGAGTTAATCGATTTTCACAAATTTAGCATTTGTCGCTAAGGTCTGCTAATGTATATTTGTGGAACCACTAACTATTTGCAATTCAATTTCGTTTTTCTTTTATGAAAAAAATATTTCTGATTCTGACGATTCTTGGTCTGGGTAGCTTCCAACTATTCAGCCAGCAGGGCAATAATCAATATCATTTTAAAATTGGCAAACTCAAGTATGAAGGCGGCGGGGACTGGTATTCCAACCCGACTTCTCTTCCCAACCTGATTGCTTTTATTAATGAACATACCAATGTCCGGATTGATGAGGTTGAAGATGTGGTTGAAGCCGGAGGTTCACAGATTTATCAGTATCCCTATGTCTATATGACTGGCCACGGAAACGTGAGTTTTACCGATGCAGAAGCCAAAAACCTTCGTCAATATCTGATTTCGGGAGGATTTTTACATATTGACGATAATTATGGAATGGACAAATACATTCGTCGCGAGATGAAGAAGGTTTTTCCTGAGTTGGAGTTCGTCGACTTACCTTTCAATCATGGAATCTATAATAGCCACTTTATATTCCCCAAAGGTTTACCCAAAATTCACGAACACGATAATAAACCACCTGAGGGACTAGCTCTGATTTACGAAGGAAATGTAGTTTGTTATTACACCTATGAAACCGACCTTGGAGATGGCTGGGAAGATCAATTGGTGCATAATGACCCGGAAGAGTTACGGCAGCAATCGTTGATGATGGGGGCAAATATTGTTGTTTGGGCGATAAATCATTAAACAGGATAATCCTTCGGCAACTGCCCCGTCCCATTACACCACTCACACTTCTCCCGATTTCGGGTATTCTGCCACCAGCCTCTTCCCTTGCAGCGGGGACAGGTTTTGGTTTCAGATAAAAAATTGGAAATCCCTTTAAAGACGAAAAACCCTACGGCAGCGAGTACTGCCAGTTCGATGATGCCTAGCATGGTGTGTATTTTTAGATTTTGGCCATTGGCCTTTTGCTATTAGCTTTTAGGTAAATCAGTTTGCCAAAAGCAAAAGGCTAAAAGCCAATAGCCAGAACAACAAAAATAAGTTTTATTTTCCCTTTCTCAAATCAACAACCCGACTGAGTTTTCCACCTTCACTACGTGGAATAGAATTCCCAGGCTTAATTTCCACCTTCATGGTAATCCCTATATTGTCTTTGATTTTTTTTGCCAGATGATTGGTAAGTTGGCGAATGTTTTCCTGATTGGATAAATTGTCTTCAGCGGAAATGGCAGGCAGGGTTTCTTTTTGATAGTCAGGATCGAGTTCGATTTTGATTTCAACCTGATCCATAGCTCCTTCACGAGATACAATCACCTGATAATGTGGGGCCAAATGAGGAATATCTTCAATGAGCGCTTCAACCTGTGTATGAAAGAAATTTACTCCCCGAATAATCAGCATATCATCAGCCCTACCTTTGATCTGTCCCATTTTAATATGGGTTCGTTGAGAATCTCTGTCGTAGTAAAGAGAACAGATATCATTAGTCCAATATCGTATGACCGGAAAGGCTTCCTTGGTGAGGGTGGTAAATACAAGAACCCCATCTTTCCCCTCAGGTAAAACTTCCCCGGTGTCGGGATTAACTATTTCAGGAAAAAAATGATCTTCCCAGACGTGGCTGCCAGTTCCACGTTCTTCTACTGCCTCTTGCGATACTCCCGGGCCAATAATTTCACTCAACCCATAAATATTTGTCGCCTGAATATTGAGCCCTTTTTCGACTTCATGGCGAATAACTTCTGTCCAGGGCTCTGCGCCTAGTACGGCGTATTTTAAATTTAGGCTATCAACAGGAATATTGCGTTTTCGTATTTCTTCCGTCAATCTTTGCGCATAAGACGGTGTGCAGCAAATCACTTCTGGCCCAAAATCCTGAAGGATCATTAACTGACGGTCTGTCATTCCTCCGGAAACAGGAATTACATTCATTCCCAGTCTTTCAGCGCCAGCATGAAGACCCAATCCTCCCGTAAACAGCCCATATCCATAAGCATTATGGAGCATCATACCTGGTTTTGCTCCGGCGGCAGCCAGACTTCTGGCGTTAACTTCTGCGAAAAGATCCAGATCGTTTTTTGTATAACCTACTACTGTGGGTTTTCCTGTGGTACCGCTGGAACAATGAATTCTGCTTACCTGATCCATCGGAACGGCAAACATACCAAAGGGATAGGTATCTCTCAGGTCAGTTTTTAGGGTAAAAGGGAGCCGGTGAAGGTCTTCGATTCCTTTAATTTGGTCAGGGTGAATCCCTGCCTCGTCCCATTTGTTTTTGTAGAATGGGACTCGTTCATATACATATTTCACCAGCTTTTTTAGGCGATCGCTTTGTAACTGACGGAGCTGACTTTGGGGCAGCGTTTCGATGGATTGATCAAAATACATGGGGAAGAAGGCTAAGTTAAATCCTGAAGATAAATGGATTTTTTGCTTAAAAACAAAAAACTGAACGATTCTTTGCCTTCCTCCTTTTATAATTTATTCTCCCGACTTAATAGCCTTTTGTTTCTCCTGGATCAATTTTTTCTGGTAACGTCCCTGAACCACATCAATCACCACCAAAATAACGAGAATAAAGTAGAAAGTTCCTTTACTCATTGGGGTTACTTCACTGCCAAATAACTCCATGTGGGCAATGTGGCCTCCTTCAGAGATTAACATCACGCCAACGAGAAAAAGGATAAAAAGCCCCAGGACTTCATACATGCGGTTTTTCTGAAGAAAATCTGAAATTTTATCAGCCAGCCAAATCATCAGGATTCCGCCAATAACAATAGCGGTAGCCATGACCCAGATGACTTTGGTTAAAGCAATAGCGCTGAGGATTGAATCAAAAGAGAATACAAGGTTCATCAGGATAATCATCGCAATCACCTGTCCAACAGGCTTTGATTTTTTCTCCTCTGTACTTTCATGTTCTTCCAGCGAGATCATGTGCCAGATTTCTTTGACCGCAGTATAAATAATGAACCCACCTCCCAGAATAACAATCAGGCTATAGAGATTGAATGAACCATGAATGTAGGGGATATCAAGTTTGAAAAGAGGGTCCTGGAAATAGTCAAGAAGCTGTAGGATGACAAATAATAAAAGAATCCTGAGAATAATTGCCAGCCCGATTCCGACCTTTCGCGCATAAGCCCGTTTTTCCGGCGGAGCGTTTTTGGATTCGAGGGATATATAAAGAAGGTTATCAAACCCCAGGACAGCTTGTAGCATAACGAGCATTCCCAGGGTTAGCAGATCTTGAACGATTGTATCCATTTGTTGTAAAGGAATTTTTAGTTACCGGGTTATTAACCTTGCGAAAATACAATTCCCTTTGGAAAAAATCATACGACATGGGCAAAATCTTAATTATTCACTCTTTGCCTTTCAGCTTCTGAACCAGTTTCACGATGACGACGTGAATGCAGTTTTTGATTCCCCAGATTTTGCGTGTAAGTCAGGCGGATAGAACGGGGTTCCATGACAAATTTTCCTCCCATATCGAAGTTGAGTTCAGGAACATCCAGACTCCAGATCATATTATTTCTGAAAAAGAGATCAGTTGAAGAGAGGCTGATAATTGCATCTATTTTGGGAAACTTCTTCTGAATTCCCAGATTGACTGAAGATGTTGGCGCAAGATTCATAATGCCAAACAGGCTGGCAGACTGATAAAAGGCAGAGATTTCTGCTGAAACTCCTGCTGGCAGGTGAAAAATTTGTGTAGTATTTATCCGGTAAGAAGGAAACCGAAAGGAAACATTCCCAACCTGATAATCAGTACTGATAGCTGTCAGATTTCCCGAAACCGAATTCTGCATTTCCCACCAGTTATTAACCTTAAAGGGAAGGCTAATTGTCATATTCGCAGTGTTTCTCTTATCCAGATTTCTGGAGGCCAGATACATTTTGTTTTCTTCCGCATTGACGGTCGCCTGGAAATTGGCAATGGCGTTTTTTTCATGGGTCCAGGAAAGGGAAAGAACCAGGGCTTTCCATCGGTAGTCCAGCTTGATTCCATCGCTGATAGCAGGAAGGATGTTCGCGTTTCCTGCAAAAAAGGTGCTTGGACTCAGGAAAATGACGAAAGGAGCCATATCGTTATAAGTAGGCCTGGTAATCCTCCGCTGATAGGCCAGATTAATCTGAGAAACATCTCCTATTTGCCTGGAGGCAGAAATTGTCGGAAACAGATTTCCGTAGTTGCGGGCTACGATTCCCGCTTCTGTATCTGTGCTGAGATCTGATATGGTATGTTCATACCTTAAGCCAAGATTAATATGGGTATGAGCATCTGGCTTCAAATCCACGCTGGTATAAGCTGCATAGATATTTTCCTTTAGATGGTAAGTCTGAGTAAGCTCAGGATCAGTTTCTGTATTTCCTTCAATCTCCTTTTCTACTTGAATGGCATTGGTGAAATTGGAAATGGAAGCTTTTAGTCCCGCTTCCAGTCTAAATTTATCGTTGAATCTTTTTTGATAATCCGTTTTTGCAACCGCAATATGAATCGGAGTATGTTTCTCAACATTTACCAGATCAGAAGAGAGAAACTCGCCATCTGGATTGAAGTACTGGTTTAAATAGTTGGTGGGATTATTATTCTGGTAAAAAAGATAGTCGAGGTTTACGCTGAGAACTTCCCCTTCAGAAATTGTATGCTGAAGATTGAGATTTCCCATGGTGTGCCTCCAATTATTTACTTCCTGGGTATGTGTTTTGAGGGTTTTATTTAAGATTCCATCTTTCTTTTTTTGTCCCAGATTATGAGCATCCATTTCCCAGAATCGGTCATAAAATGTTACCAGTCCTCCTAGAATAGTTTTATTTGTTAATTGGTAATCAACGCCCAAACTGGCATTATGCAAATCCACAATTGCATCCCGGTTACTTTGCCCTTCTGAGCTAACAATTCCTTGATCCTGAATGACAGTTCTGTAACTGGTAAAAGTCTGGATTGTGTGATCCCGGTTTCCTGAGTAATTGCCAAAAACATTGAGTTTTCCTTTCCTGTGATTAAAATTAACAGATAAGCCTCCTTTTTCCGCCTGACCATATCCAGCCATAAGTGAATAACTTCCATTAGTACCCAGGTCGCTTTTTTGTTTTAGAACGATATTGATTACGCCACCTGTTCCTTCGGCATCATAACTGGCCGGAGGGTTGGTGATGAGTTCGATGGATCTGACATCATTGCCGTTCAGACTTGCAAGTAACTGCATCGCTGCTTCCAGAGGCATTCGGTTTTGTTTGCCATTAATGACAACCACTACCCCATCTTTTCCCTGAAGAGAAATTCGATTATTGGCTTTGTCTACAATAATTCCCGGAGATTTTGCCAGAATGTCAAGCACACTGGAACCCGAAGCGCTGATCATATTTTGTACGTTGACAATGATGCGATCTTTTTGTTGTTCAAAAACGGGTTTTTGAGCAGCGATTTCTACTGCATCAAGTTCTACTGGTTGAGGGAAAAGATTGATCTGTCCCAGATTCACGGGAGTTTCATTTTGTACCGATATTTTGACAGAAGAAAAAGATTTGTACCCCAGCATGGATACCTGGATGAAATAGATTCCGTTATTGATATCCTCAAATAGAAAATGACCGGATTCGTTGGATAATTCGCCTTTGACCAGACTGGAGTCGAGCGCCTCAAACAGCGCAATGTTTGCATAAGTCAGAGGCGTTTGGTTTTCTCCCTGAATAACACCCTGGATGTGAGTTTGCCCTGATACGAAAGTGTGTGATAATAACAGAAAGATCAGGGCAAAAAAATTGCCCTGAAAACGGTTGAGATAGTCCATAAGTTCTACTGTGTTGTTGTTGAAAAAATGTGTTGTTTGGCTGTTAATGGAGGGGGAAGGGGATATATTACCGGGTAGGGCTTTTTAATATTGTTTTCAAGCTGAATTTTAAGAAAATGACGAAAAAAGCGTATATTTTAAAAAGCAACAATAAGAAAATAATTATGCCTGTCAGACTGAAACGAAGATTGTTGACCGTTGAAGAATACCACAAAATGGGGGAAGTAGGAATTCTAAAGGAGAAAGGATTAGAGCTAATTAACGGGGAAATTATCGAAATAGGTCCAATAGGTAGTAAACATGCGGCAATAGTAGAAAAAACGAAGGATCAATTATATAAAACATTATTTGGGAAAGTAATTATTAGAATACAAAATCCTATCGAGACGAATAAATATTCTGAATTAGAACCAGACATTGCGGTTGTACAGTTTCGTTCGGATTATTATGTAGATGCGCATCCAAACAAAAACGAAATATTTCTGATTATTGAAGTTGCAGATACCTCCATAGAATATGATAAGGAAATAAAACTACCTGTATATGCATCTTCAGGAATACCTGAAGTATGGATTATGGATGTAAATAAACAAACCATCGAAGTATATCACTCTCCAATAGAAAAAAGGTATTTGAATAAACAAATTTTACGACCTGATGATATAATTTCGGCAGGTTTTATTGATTTCTCGATAAAGGTCGGAGATCTGTTTGTTTGATATATAAAGTAGCCATTAATACTCAATAGTGTCAATTAAAATTAGGGAAGAAGAAGGGTATTTCTCAACCTTCTCAGGCGAGTAAATTTTCCAACCGATTTTTCCACTTTTCCCATTCTTGCATTTCTCGCGTCTGCAATGCAAGAAAATCACTATTATGATTGTGATGAATCAAATGGCAAAGCTCATGAATGATTACATATTCAATACACCCTTTTGGGGCCTTGATCAATTCCGGATTCAGAATAATTTTCCCTTTAGGGGTACAACTTCCCCAACGAGTAGGCATATTTCGTAAAATGATTTCCTCCGGTTTTACATCGTACTTTTGAAAAGCTGTAATAAGCGGTTCTGCGTATTCCCGAAACTTTCGTTCAGCGTTTTTTAAGTACCAGTTTTTTACGATTAACTCTGTTTGGTTTAACTCCGGCGTAGAGACTTCGATAAATTTCCCTTTTAGTTTGATCGATTTTTTTTCACTTAATGATACCTTTAATCTATACTGCCGACCCAAATAAAGGTGTGTTTCTCCTGAAATAAACTTTTTTGGTACTGACCTTGGCTGGAAAGAAAGAAAGTAATCCAATTGCTTTAAAATCCACGGTGCTCGTTTGTGGACCTTAACCTTTACTTGTTCCAAAGATGTTTCTAAAGGGGCTTTCACCAGTACTTCCATTTCTGGACTGACAGTGATGCCCAACGTTTTACGGTCAGAATATATTAAGGTAAAGTCAATCTTTTTTGAACCGAAGTGTATTTCCTCTCTCATATTAAAAAATCCCTACCGATAACGAATCTTGGCCAATTCAATACATTTCGTGGCGAAAGCATCCATTTCCCCAAAAGAAAGATCAATCTGATATTTATCACGCACTTCATCAATCAGATAATCCCCAATTTCGATCTGAAGTTTGCCTAAAATATTATTTCCATCTTTCCACCAGTCGATTTTGGGAATTGAATTATCCAGTATATGCTCTCGCAGAATATCATCAATTCCCAAAGCCATTTGAACCAGTGCTGTCTTTTTCACTGTTTGATCAGGCATTTTTTTACTGAGATTCTCAATGCCAATTCCAAACAACGCTCTTGCTACATCCCTTTCCTGTAATTTTTCTGGAATATCTGCTTCCGTCCTTGACAAAACCGTTTCCATGATTTCCTGGGATTTTCGGAGGTATTCAGCTTCAGAAATTCGTTTAGCCCGATAATCGTCAATGGCTTCTTTCAGTAGTTCTGAGAACTTTTTGTAAAAAGCGGGATCTTCATCCATCCGCTCAGAGATATGTTTTGCTGTTCGGGAAGCGATTCTGTCAGCTTTGGCAGCGGTCCCTCCTACCCTTTCGAGTTCTTCCGCAAATTTTTCGGTATCAAAAATATTGACTAGTTCAACGACGGTTTTTACTTCGTCTGTTTGAATGTGTTTGTCAATTAATTTTTGAATCTGTCCTTCATATTGTTTAAAGTTGATGGCATCAGAATATCGCTGCTTTACTGAAGTTCTCAATTTCAGAAAAAACGCTGCGTCTTTTTTATACCGTTCAATTTCTTTGTCCGAATGATTGCGGTGAAATTCCAAACTGGAAAGAGCTAGTTTTAATGCTCTGGAAAAGGCCGATAGTTTATCGTAAAACATCGTTCTCAATGCCTCATCTGCCAATAATTCTTCGTAGGCTTCTGCATCTCTTTTGTTAGTGATTGTTTTGAATAAATCCCAGACTTCTGAATGCTTTTGATCGAGTTGATCTACCTCTTTTTGGATATTGGTCAGAGTGCCTACCAGGTCCTCTTCTTCAAAATCTTCCCAACCTGAATAGGTTTGTAATGCTTCGTCCAATTCTTGTAAGATTCCATAATAATCAATCACATAGCCAAAATCCTTCCCCGGATGAACCCGGTTCACTCTGGCAATGGCCTGTAACAAAGTATGTTCCTGTAATTTCCGGGTAAGGTAAAGAACAGTATTAATCGGTGCGTCAAACCCCGTCAATAATTTGTCGACCACGATAATAATCTCGGGATGAGCTTGTTTTTTATAACGGCTAATAATCTGCTTTTCATAGCGCCGGACGTTTCCATGTTCATCCATCAGCTTTTTCCAAAATGCTTTGACCCGGTCTGAAGAATCTCCATAGGCGCTGTCTTCTCCTTCTCTCTGGTCGGGAGGAGACATAATTACTTCAGAGGTAACAATACCGATTTCATCCAGGTATTCTTTAAACTTGATGGCAGTTACTTTATTCTGACTTACCAATTGAGCTTTAAAATTGGTTCCTTGCCAATTATCCCGAAAATGAAGGCTGATATCCCAGGCAATGGCATAAATTTTCTGATCAGCAATATTGAGTTGATCCGCCCGGCTATATTTTCGCTTTAAATCTGCCTTCTGATAATCATTTAAAGGCTCCGAAATCATGGAAAAATAGGCATCAATGGGCTTTTCGTTAACTTCCTGAATGGCATGCCTTCCCTCATAGAGAATTGGAACTACTGCTCCATCGGCCACAGCATCATTAATGGTATAGGTAGGGCTGATAATTCCCCCGAATTTCCCTGCTGTACTTTTTTCCTTTTTCATCAATGGCGTTCCCGTCATAGCAATGAAACAGGCATTAGGCAGCGTTTTCTGCATTTCGATATTGAAAGTACCGTATTGTGTGCGGTGTCCTTCATCGATCAGGACAAAGATATCGGAAGAAGTAAAGGGTTCTTTTACCTTTTTCACTGCCGCAACAAATTTGTTGACGACAGTGGTAATTACGGCATCGCTTTTACTATTCAGCAAATCAACCAATCTTTGGCCGGTAGTCGCATTCTGAACAAAAATGCCGCATTTTCGGAAAGTTCCGGTAATCTGATCATCCAGATCAATTCGATCCGTTACCAGAATGATTTTTGGATTACGAATGCGCTTATCCAGAACAAATGCCTGCGCCAGCATTACCATTGTCAGAGATTTTCCGCTCCCTTGTGTATGCCAGATGACTCCCCCTTTGCGACGTCCTTTTTCCAGTTTTTTTACCCGCTCCAGGGTTTGTTTTACCGCAAAAAATTGCTGATAACGCGCTACTTTTTTTACCCCTTCGTCATAAAGCGTGAAACGAAAGGCGAGATCCAGCATTCTATCAGGTCTGCAAAGTGCATAGAGATATTCATCCTGAATCGTTGGTTTTATCTCTTCTTTTTCCAGCGCATCAAAGTAATGGCGGACATAACGAAACCGCTCCTGGAATAATTTATCCTTGACTGCTGGGGCTAAGGGAGTATTTTTCAATTGGAATACCTGGTCCTTCCAGTTTTTTTCTTCCTTTTCAGACCTAAATTTCTCCTGCCATTTAGACCAGAATTTGGGCTTGGTGGCATTGGTGCCATATTTTGCCTGATTGGTGGCAAGGCTCAGGCAAAGCTGACTGTATACGTACAATCCGCGAATCCCATCTTCCTGTTGGTTGCGCAAATGTTGAGAAATCGCCTGATCCAGCGGGTCTTTCATATCAGGTCTTTTGCACTCAATGACACAAAACGGAATCCCATTAACAAAAAGGACAATATCCGGGCGATAATGTTCGTGGCTGGCGTTGCGCAGCACACTCATTTCTTCAGTAACGTGGTAGACATTTCTCTCCGGTTTTTCCCAGTCGATGTACTGAAGGGTAAAACTTTTTTTATCGCCTTCGATGCTTTGTTCGAGTGAATTTCCCAAAGTAAGGAGGTTGTAGATATACTCGCTGGCGGTGATATAACCTTCCTGAATGGGGTAGTCTTTCAGTGCCTGAATGGCGGTATTGAGATTGGCATCGGAGAATGGATAATATTTGTTTTTGTAATGGATTTGGTTGAGGGTGGCTAATTGTGTTTTTAGAGCGGGTTCCAGGAGAATTCCAGAGGTTTTTCCTCCGCGAAGATTTAGTGCCTCCTCTGGGGTGAGGTAGGTATAGCCCAGGTTTACCAGCATTTGAAGGGCTGGGATTTGGGAGATGTGGTCTTCGTGGAAGGAGGGGGTTGGCATGACAATTAGTTCAAATACCGAATATCGTTAATCTTGAATCTGCAATCAAAAAAATCTTTTTAAAGATAGATTTCGTAGCGGCGTATTGCATACGCTGCGCTGTCGCATCAACATCGCGACGTATGCAATACGCCGCTACAAAAGGGTCATAAAAAAATCTTTTTTAACATATATTTTTTCTTCCACAAATTACCTATTCACCCCCTTTCCAATTTTTGGGATTATCAGTAATGTATTTCCTTATCCTTTGCAAGGATTCCTGATCACGGATAATATGATCATAATACCTTTCCTGCCAGTCAAAATTTACAATCTCTGTTTGACGGATCCTCCTTTTACAAGCGCCTTTAAAACCTTTCATGATTGCCCCGAGATTTTTAGATGGAGAAACAAATTCTGCCGGAGGACTATCAATAGGTGGGAGATGCGGGTTTATTTC
>JAGQVA010000048.1 GCA_020438265.1 Bacteroidota bacterium | reverse complement strand
CATCGCACATCAGAGCAAATCAAAATTGCCCAGCAGGGCGTTTTGGAGTACATGCTGATCAATCACCCGCTGGATTGCCCCATCTGCGATCAGGCTGGTGAATGCCCACTCCAAATCTGGACATATAAATATGGACCAGAAGGCTCTCGCTTTGAAAATGAGAAAAGACACAAACAAAAAAGGGTTGAACTGGGGCCAAGAGTGGTTCTCGACCAGGAAAGATGTATTAACTGTACACGTTGTACACGTTTTACTGAAGAAATTTCCGGTTCCAATCAATTGAGTATTATTGGAAGAGGAGACAAAAACTATCCAGGTACGCCTCCGGGAGAGGTTTTTGATGAGCCTTATTCCATGAATACCATTGACCTGTGCCCGGTAGGAGCACTTACCAGCAAACAGCATCGTTTCAAAGCCAGAGTATGGGAAATGTCTCATTCTCCAGCTATTGACATGAATGATAGCACAGGTACCAATATTTATGTCTGGATCAGAGATAATAAAGTCCTCCGTATCACTCCTCGCGAAAATCAGGAAATTAACGGGCATTGGATGCCTGACGATCACCGGTTAAATACTGACTTCTATAATGAAAACCGTGTTTCCGGTGTGAAGATCAAAGGTGGTATCCCTGTAGACTTTCAGGAAGGTATCAGCAAAGCTGCTTCTCTGTTGAAAGGTGCTGGGAAAAATGCATTCCTTCTCGGTTCTGCTCATGCTTCTATGGAAAGCAATTATGCTTTGAAAAAGCTGGGAGCGAGCCTGGGAATTTCTGATATCTATTATGTTCCTCATGTAGAAGAAAATTCCGGAGACGGGTGGTTAATTCAGGACGACAAAACGCCTAATGCAGGTGCTTGTAAATTGTTGGGATTCAAAGCCATTTCTGTGGATGATCTGAAAGCGAAACTCGAAGGAAAGAAAATTTCTCTCCTTTATTCTCTCGAAAATGATCAGGCGTTTGCAGCTCTCGGTAATGCTGTTTCCAACTCAACAGTTATTGCTCATGGCCATCAGCACCAGGATGTTTATGAATTGGTAGATGTACTTCTTCCTGCGGCTTGTTCGATTGAAGCAGAAGGAACTTTTATCAACTTCAAAGGAATTCCTCAGGTTTCCAAAATGGCTAAACAAATCAAACAGATGACTCCCGAAATGTGGATGCGCCTGCCAAAAAGCCGTCTGGATAAAGGAGCTGTTGCCGTTGACCGTTGGAGAAACCTTGATAATATTTTTGACGTGTTACCTGGCTGGCAATTGATTTCTGCTATTGCGAAAGTAATCGGAGCAAAAGTTAATTACGACAGTCATCAGAAAATATTTGCGGCAATGCAGGCTGACCACGCTGAATTGAAGGATGTAAAAGTGAGTTACAAACCATCAAAAGCTTCTTTCAAAAGCACGCAGCTTGACTTTGCGCCTAAATGGTAATCTACTCTCTCCGGAGAGATATTTTTTCATTCTACACGGAGACACTGAGGCACTGAGAACTTGTAAATATTTCCCCTGTGTCTTTGTGTCTCCGTGTTTTTCTTTTATTAATATGAAGCTTGATTTATCAGATATTCAAAGACTTTACGGCCCCGTTTTATTTGTGATGGAAGAAAAGGAAATGGAAACCGTTTCTCCTCAAAACGAAGCTTTATCTGAAAATCCCCCTCAAGCGCTGGAATCGATTGAACCCAAACCTGAATCAAAGCCTCAAAAACCTGCAACACCGGCAGAGCTTCTAAAGGGCTCAGCCGTCAACTGGAAATTAAAGAAAAACTCTACACTGGCTTTTGTGATGGACGAACAGGAATTTAAGAATCGGGATTTAACCGGATTTTTGAAACAAGCCATTGAAAAAGCCAAAGTATCAGCCCAGGAAGTAGGTTTTGGAATCATTGACAATCAGGCGGACAGCTGGGATTTTTCAAATTTACCTGTGAATCAGGTATGGGTTTTTGGAACTTCTGTGGCCTTCCAAAATGCTCCCTTTGTGATAGAGCAAGGTCAGGTTTTCGTACATGATCCACTATCCGTTTTGACTCAGGATTTGAACAAGCAGGAAATACTTATTCGTCAGTTAACCAATCGACATTCTTCATGAAACCCAAAATTCTATTCGGCACCAATAATCAGAACAAACTTCAGGAAATCAGGCAAATATTAGATGAAAAGTATGAAGTACTGAGTCTGAAAGATCTGGGGAAACAAATGGATGTGGAAGAAACCGAAACTACCCTTGAAGGAAATGCCATATTAAAAGCTACTACCTATTATCATCACACCGGAATTCCCTGTTTTGCAGATGATACCGGTCTGGAAGTGGAAGCATTGAATGGGGCTCCAGGAGTTTACTCTGCGCGTTATGCAGGAGAAAATTGCTCCTACGATGATAATGTCAATAAAATGCTCCGGGAAATGATAGGAAAGGAAAATAGAAAAGCTCAGTTTCGTACTGTCATTGCCTTTTACGACGGATCACAGACACTTACTTTTGATGGTATTGTCAATGGTCAAATTATCCAGGAACGCAGAGGCACAAATGGATTTGGATATGATCCTATTTTTTTGCCAGAAGGGTATCAGGAAACCTTTGCAGAGCTTTCTTCAGAAGTAAAAAACAGCATTTCCCATCGTGGAAAAGCGGTTAGAAAGTTCGCAGAATTTATTCTACAGGCATGAGCAAAAAACCCTATATCGTAGGCATTTGCGGAGGAAGTGCTTCCGGTAAGACGTTTCTTCTCAATCAATTGATGTCTCAGCTTCCGGGAGAAAAATTATCCCTTCTTTCTCAGGATAATTATTATAAAAAACTGGAAGACCAAATGAAAGATGAAGAAGGCCTGGTCAATTTTGACCACCCTGATTCTATCAACCTTGAACAACTTATGCTAGACGTTCAGAAGTTAACGAAAGGACAGTCTTTTGAGCTTCAGGAATACACGTTTAATAATCCCAATAAAGTCCCCAAGGTATTTACCTACTCTCCTACCCCAATCCTCATTTTAGAAGGTTTATTTATTTACCACAAACCTGCCTTATCACAACTGATTGATTTAAAGCTGTTTATTGAAGCTGATGAGCACATCAAATTAAGTCGTCGTCTTAAAAGGGACCATGCTGAAAGAGGGTATTCTATTGAATCAATTCTCCGCGACTACGAAAAATTTGTTGCGCCTATGTACCACCGGTATGTAGCTCCCACCCGCACCAATTGTGATATGATCATTCCCAATAATAAGCACATGTATAAGGCGATTCAGGTTTTGGTGAATCACTTGCGGACTATTATTGTGCCGGATTAAAATCACGATACAAGAGTGTAAAGATAAATTGTCGAAAATCAGATAAGAGGTTTTTATTATTAGCCCGCCTTTTAATCATTGTGCCGAAATTTTAATGCAACACAAGTAAAATCAACACACCTGTTAAAGAATCCTGCACGCTTTTTCTTTTCTCACCATAATCCGGTAATAATTCTCATGCAAGATACATGAATAGGGAAATTGGCAAAGGCCAGTTTACCTATATAAACTCTCTGATTTTACTCTCAAAACTTGTTATCATGAAAAAAATAACTACTCTCCTTTTCTCAATTCTTATTTTTCAATTGAGCATAGGGCAAGATCATTACACCATTTCCGGTATTGTTAATGATGAAAAGGGAAATCCATTAATTGGAGCCATTATCTTTTCTCCCGAATTACAAAAGGGAAATACAAGTAATTTTAATGGTCATTTTGAAATAAAAGAATTACCAGTTGGAACCCATAAACTGGTAGTTTCTTTGTTAGGTTATAAAAGAGACACGGTATTAATTGAAATTCTAAACCAGAATCTGACACTGGATATCCAGATGTCTGAGCAGGATTTAACCCTGGATAATGTAGAAATTGCAGCGGAACAAATCACTGAAAGAACGTCTATCAGTAATATTTCTTTTCGTCCTCAAAGCCTCCAGGCCAGCCAGGGACTCACAGAAGACCCCATTCGAACCTTGTCTACTTTGCCTGGAATTGGCAGAGCAGGAGACTTATTTAGCCCATCGCAAATTTATGTCAGAGGAGGAGCACCAAATGAAAACCTTTTCCTGATGGATAATAACAAAGTTTATTTCCCCTATTATTTTGGTGGACAGAAATCCATTTTTAATACTGACGCAATTGAAAGTATAGAAATGCTTACCGGAGGTTTTTCCGCTGCTTATGGCAATCACATGTCTTCTGTAATGAATGTCCAGACACGTGATGGTGATTTTGAGAATTATCACGGAATATTTTCTGTTGGGTTTTATAATGCTTCGGCCTTGTTTGAAGGCCCGATTGTCAAAGAGAAACTCTCTGCATTAATCGCTGTACGCAGGACATATCTCGACTTATTTATCAAAGAAAGTGCAAGTTTTCCAGTTACCAGTCTGGGAGATATTACTTACAAAATTTCCTATAAATTAAATAAAAATCACAAGTTGTCCTTTAGTGGATTAAGCTCAACCGAAGGAATGGACTTTATCGCCGCCAATCAGGAACCAGGGCTTCCCAACAAACTCCAAACCAGCGGGACGAATCATTTCCAAAGTCTTCAACTCAAAAGTTCTTTTGGCTCAAAGTTTTACAATAAATTATCCGTTACGAATACGCTCAATCAAAACGTAAGCGAAATTGGCCGAAATCTCTCTCTCAATATCGATGCTGGCCAGTTTGGTTTTCGCGATGATTTTAACTTTTATCTCTCAAACAAACACAAACTAAAGGCGGGGCTTGAGTGGCAGTATGGCAAAATTGATTATATCGGAAATCTTCCTCTGAATCCCCTGGAAACCGATGTAAATGATACCACTTTAGCTATGAGAGAACTGGACATTCACAACAAAGGAGAAGTCATTCGCAGTGCTTATATACTGTATAATGGCAATCCAATCAATAAGTTAGGAATCAATACAGGGATTCGATTTGATCAAAATCCTGGTGGAGGATATACGGATATTTCCCCCAGATTTGCAGTCAATTATCAGTTAAATGAAAAAAGCAAGGCGCGCTTTTCTACGGGAATTTATCACCAGTTTGCTGATGGAGAAAAAAATCTCAAATCCAGCAAAGCGATTCACTACATTCTTGGTTATGAATATAAAATCACTGATCATCTTTATGGCTGGATAGAAGCATATTACAAAGATTATCAAAACCTGGTCTATTTTGACAGTGCCCTGAATTACAGCAGTGCAGGAGAAGGGCGGGCCAGAGGAATTGAATTATTTGTAAGAAAAGAAAAGGGGAACCTGCGAGGATGGTTGTCTTACTCTCTTTCTCATAGTGAAAGAACTGCATCACTGGTTGGGCAGATAAAGGATTTTGATTTTGATCAGAGACATATTTTTAATCTCGTAACAGAATATCACCTTCCTATTCGCAAACCCTATCTGCCAGCTTTGATTCAATTGAATTATCGATATACCGATGGCACACCTTACACGCCCATCGTCGGAGCAACACATACCAGCTCTGGATGGAATGGAGTGCAAGGAGAACCCTTATCGATGCGCAATAATGATTATCAGAATTTGAATCTGAGAGTGGAATGGAGGTATAAAATTGGGAAGGTTATGCGAGCTGCTTCTTTTATTGAGATTTGGAATCTAACTAACCATAAAAATGTGTTGGGGCGCTCGTATCAGTACGGGGAAAATTATCCGAATCAGGTATTTGATCAAAAATATTATGCAACACCATTTTTATTTGGAGGCGGATTTAGAATGGAATTGGGGAAAGAATAAATGATTATCGTTTGAGATGGATTTCAGCCATCTCAAACGATAAACTATTTTTTTATTACACAGGGACTTCCACCTTATCATCCACATCATCAACAAACATAACCGATACAGCACCCAGAATCAGAAAAACTCCCGCAATCACAATCGCATAAATCGGTTGAGAATCATACACATGCTTGACAATAGGACCTCCGATAATTCCATTCAGAATTTGTGGTCCGGTGATAAAGAAGTTAAAAATTCCCATATAGATTCCCATTTTCCCGGGAGGAATAGAACCTGCAAGGATAGCGTAAGGCATTGCTAAAATACTCGCCCAGGCAACTCCTACACCTATCATGGAAATCCACAACAAATCCGGATCTGTAATAAAGTACATAGAAACCAAGCCTAACCCACCCATCGTTAATCCAATTGCATGGGTCATTTTTCGGCCCAATCTGGCTGCAATTGCGGGAAGAAGCAAAGCAATAATTGTAGCCACTCCATTATATACTGCGAAGATATCTCCGACCTTATTCCCAGCTTTTTGATAAAGTAGAGAAGTTGTGTCATCTACTGCCAATCCATAAACATGAGTCGCGATTGCAGGGGTACAAAATACCCACATTGAGAAAAGGGCAAACCATGAAAAAAATTGTACTGCACCTAATTGTTTCATTGTTTTAGGCATCGATTTAAAATCTTTAAAAATGTCAGTAAACTTTCCAGGCTCCTCTTTTACTTCTCCTCCATGATATTGGGCATATTCTTCGGGAGGGTATTCTCTGGTTTTAATAATAGTCCATATAATAGAAATTAAAAATACGGCTGCCCCCACATAAAACGCATATCTAACATTATCTGCAATTCCTCCTTCCACGGCATTAATAGAAACGCCCATTTTATCTAAAAATGAAGGCATAACAGAACCGATCACAGCCCCTGCTCCGATGATAAAAGTTTGTACTGAAAAGCCTAAGGTCCTTTGAGATGTAGGAAGGTTATCAGCAACCAGAGCTCTAAATGGTTCCATAGCAACATTGATAGAAGCATCCATGATCATCAGAATTCCCGCCCCAACAAACATAGGAGGAATCAATGCAGCAAAAACGCCTGCATGCGGCATTATCGCCAATGCCAGGGAAGCCAAAATGGCACCTGCAAGAAAATAGGGTCTTCTCCGCCCCAATCGTGTCCAGGTATTATCGCTATAATGCCCAATGATTGGCTGAATGATCATTCCTGTAAGAGGTGCAGCAAGCCAAAACCAGGAAAGATGCTCTACATCAGCACCAAAGGTCTGTAAAATTCGGCTTCCATTTGCATTCTGAAGAGCAAACCCAAACTGGATTCCAAGAAACCCGAAACTCATGTTCCAGATATCCCAAAAGCTTAACCGAGGTTTTTCCATAGTATATTTTTTGTAGTAGAAGTAGTTTTTTCTCTCCCCGAACATACTAAGAATTATGTTTTCGGAAAAATAAAATAGGGTATCATTAGATCAATTGACACTTTTATAAAACAAAAAGCCGCTCATAAAATATGAACGGCTGTAAGTTTATAAATAAAGAAATCTTTATCTCTAATCTTCTGATTCATCAGTAGTATCAGTATCCTCTACATCTGAAGATTCATCCACTACGTCATCAGTTGGTTCTTCAACTTTTGACTCTTCCTTTTTTGCCTTAGCTTTTTTCTTGGCAGGTTGGTTATCGCCTTGTTCTTCGGCTTCCATCTGCTCTTTCAGTTTAGCTAACACATCCAGTTCTCCAAGTGTGGTAGTACCAGCCTTGGCGGTTTGAGTCTGGGAGGAGCTGCTGCTTTTGGTCTTGGAAGATTTTTTCTTCTGCTGCGGTGGAGCAACAACGGGAGCTTCTTCCTGCCAGCTTCTTGTGTGAGAAAGAATCAAACGCTTGGCGTCTTTATTAAAGTCGATCACCACAAATTCGCTGCGATCGTCCATTTTGAGCTCTTCCTTACCATCCTCAGTTTTGAGGTGTCGGCTAGGTACAGTACCTTCCACTCCATACTCAAGTTCTACAGTAGCACCTTTTCCGGTGATCTTCTTGATCGTACCCTGATGCGTAGAACCCACAGTAAAGATAGAAGCGAAAGTTTCCCAAACGTCCTCAGTAAGTTGTTTGTGCCCAAGGCTCAGACGACGGTTTTCTTTATCGATATCAAGAACGACTACTTCCAGATCTTCATCTACTTTTACGTATTCTGAAGGATGGCTGAATTTTTTAGTCCAGGAAAGGTCTGAAATATGTACCAGTCCGTCTACACCCTCTTCGAGTTCAACAAACAGACCGTAGTTGGTCATATTTCTTACGATACCTTTGTGAGGACTTCCAACCGGATATCTTTCTTCGATAGATTCCCATGGATCAGGACGCAGTTGTTTCAGACCGAGAGACATTTTCTTCTCTTCGCGATCTACGTTGAGAACAACAGCTTCCAGTTCATCACCAGATTTGAAGGTTTCCATTGGATTTTTCACATGCTGAGAATAAGACATCTCGCTCGTGTGAATCAATCCTTCAACCCCAGGGCTGATTTCCAGGAATACACCGTAATCGGCAACTGTAACAATTTTTCCTGTTACTTTAGAACCAGGAGCCAAATCTTCAGGGAGAGATTCCCATGGGTGAGGCTTAAGCTGCTTCATACCCAGGCTGATACGCTGCTTGGCATCATCAAACTCAAGAACAACCACATTTACAGTTTCATCGAGTTCGAGCACCTCCTGTGGGTGGTTGATACGTCCCCAGGAAATATCAGTAATATGCAAGAGTCCATCTACTCCACCCAGGTCGATAAATACTCCGAAGTTGGTCATATTCTTGACTGTACCTTCGAGTACCTGACCTTTTTCAAGGTTTTGCAGGATTTTGACTCGCTGCTCTTCCAGTTTGGCTTCAATCAGCACTTTGTGAGATACGACCACGTTTTCGTAAGCGTGGTTGATTTTAACCACTTTGAATTCCATGGTTCTTCCCACGTAGATGTCAAAGTCTCTGACTGGTTTAACGTCAATTTGAGATCCTGGCAAGAATGCTTCAATGCCATTTACATCCACCACAAAACCTCCTTTGGTCCTGCGCATAACATGCCCCATGATGATGGTGTCATTGTCCATCGAATCGTTAATTCCTTCCCAGGAACGCAGATTCTGAGCACGTTTTCTTGAAAGTACGAGCTGACCATCTTTGTCTTCCACACTTTCAATAAAAACCTCTACCTCTTTACCAGGTTTGAGATCTTTGATATCTCTGAATTCAGAGATAGGCACAATCCCTTCGGATTTAAAGCCAATGTTGAGAACGACTTCTTTTTCGCCAATGCTCACTACAGAACCTTTCACGATTTCATTTTCATTGAATTCGCGGAGGGTACTGGCGTACAGCTGCTCTAGTTCGTCTCTTTCTTTTGAGGAATAATCATCTTCATCTTTCCACCAGTCATCATCGTCATCATCCTCGAGTTTTGCAGTTTCGTAAAGTTCATTGATGACATCTCCGTCATCATCAACAGGATCATCATCAGACTGATCATCATCAGCTGAATCTTCGTCTACCACGTCTTCTGACAATTCATCATCATCATTTTCTGTGGTGTCTAAGGTTTCCTCGACCTGAGGATTCTCTTCTTCGTTAATTTCAGTTTTCTTGTTGGTTTCGTCTACCATTAATTAAGGTCTCCTTTCTGCTCAGGTTCACTGAGCGGATGCAAAGGTAATAATATTCTTTTTTAATCTACACTATTCGCCCTCTCTTTTTTGTAAAAACCCGAAAAAAGTCCCTCAAAACAATCAAAAAGCGGGTTGTAATAGATTTACAACCCGCTTTTTCCGGAACTTGAAAAGTTTTTGCAACCTTTAATTCCTATATTTTTCAAACTTTGGATCTTCTGACATTACGGAGAATGCAGGGTTGTCAAAGATGAAATCTTTATAATCAGGATTCAATTGTACTGCTTTATCCAGGTATTCCATCGTTTTCTGGGTAAGTCCCTGATAAGCACTGACTACTGCCAGATTGAAATAAGCCTCGGCCTGTTTTTGATCTGCTGCAACAGCAGCGAGGAAATCAGCCTGTGCTTCTGAAACCATATTGGTTTTGAGTCTGGCTACCCCACGGTTGGTATAATTAGCAGCAGTAACTGTATTACCTTGCAGGAGATTTTCGTATTCGGTCAGTGCCCCACTCAGATATCCGATTTTATCCATCAGAATCGCACGGTTGAAGAAAAGCGTTCTGTCGCCAGGATTCTTATCTGCAAGATCGTTATAGGCAACCAGCAATTGTTTCTTTTTCTCCATATCGTATTCATCTGCAAATAATACCTTATAACCCTGAATGGCCTGGGAATATTTACTTGAATTGGCATCTCTGAACATACTGGCTTTTTCCAGATCCTCAAATGCTTTTTCATAATCCTGGTTAGCCATGTGATAAGTGGCTCTCATGGCATACAGGTTTGGAGAAGCAGTTTTGGTCAGCACTTCATTAATCGTAGCCATTTCCATATCGGCGTTTTTTCCTTCGCTATATCCGGAAACGTTAAAGACTTTTTTGGCTATTCCTTCCAGTTCCTGAGAAGCAACGGGCAATCTTTTATCAAAACGCTTAAGGGTTTTTGCTTTGCCATTATAATCAAAATCCATCACAGTAAATGTGTGACGTGCTTTGACGAGCACTTCAGGTACCAGCGTATTCCAATAGCTGACTTTGCGAAGTTTTGCTTCTTTCTGGTCATTGGTCAGAGAAGCATCATCGGCAATGGCGATTACTTCAGCCTTTTGCTCAGCAGCCAGAGAAGAAGCACGGGTCAGTAATTTTACTCTTTCCCAGTCCTCCCCTTTTCCTTCAGCACTGATATCCAGTCCTTCGATATCACCATTCAGAATTTCCAGAGATTTTCTCAAGGCATCAGCCCTTTGTTGAGAAAGTTTGATGTTATATTTTTCACGTCCTCCGGGAGAAGCCCAACCTGTCAGGTCCAGATCCTGGATCCGGTAACCGAGGTTTTTGTACTTCTCTACAAAGGCCTGAATCACCAGGGCAGAATAGGAAGAGTCATAACTTAGTTTCGCAGAGCTTTCGTCAAATAGGACATCAATGGTACCTTCAAATCCTTTGTAACGGAAAGCTTCATCCTGAACGTCAATCTTTGGCATACCTATGACTGACTGAAGATCAGTTGCAGCCCAGGTATCTGCTGTACAACATGCAGGCAAGGCTGTGCCGATTGGTTGTGCATCCGTTTCACAAAAATAATTTTTCAGGCTACCATCTTTTTTGTATTTGGCAATGGCAAAAGACAACATCAGTTGCTTACCTTCCAGTTCTTTTCCATTCAGAGGGAAAGTGTACATAAAAAATGGCTTGCGGTGGGCAACGTAATATTCCCGGTTAACAACCAGGGTACCAATTTCACCACCCTGATTTTTTTCCAGGTCTTTGACTTTGTCAGAAGCCTGATAACTGGCATTTACGTGAACAGCTACTCCTTTGTCGAGGTACTTTCCGTATTCCAGGTCTTTGTTCAATCGGATAAACAGAGTATCCTTTTTAATTTCGATCTGCCCGGGCTCAAGATAAAAATAAGTAAAGTCGCTGTTGTCATACTTACTTACCTGAAGCCTTGAGGCCATGTTATTGTCTTGAATCAGCTTATTAATTTCAGTTGTAAAGGTCTCACAAGTATTGACGTACTTGACATCATTATACTTAACCTTATTAATAAGACCTTCTGGTTTACAGGCAGAAAGAACGGCAACTACGACAAATGCGCAGATGATTAGGGGGAATGAACGATTACTTGAATAAGTTTGTTCTGGGCTCATGTCAGACAATTTAAGTTTGTAATTCTTACAAAACTATAAAAAAAATAAACTTTCTAGTAAATCGTAAGGTTTTTTTTATCTAATTTCAAACGCATAACACTATTCAAATTCATTTTATTTGATTTTTGGTCTTTTTAATCCATGAATTTTCCTCATTTTCCATCTAAACTCCCCCAAACCGGAACATCTATCTTCACGGTGATGTCAGCTTTGGCTCAAAAACATCAGGCAATTAACCTCTCTCAGGGGTTTCCGGATTTTGATTGTGACCGGTCATTGACGTATATGGTCAATCAAGCCATCAAACATGGACATAACCAATACGCACCTATGCCCGGGCTTCCCTGGTTGAAGGAAGAAATTTCGGCATTTACCCAGGAATGTTATGGAACAACCTATGATCCGGAAACGGAAATTACCATCACTTCTGGTGCTACCGAAGCCATTTATTGTGCGATTACTGCAACGGTGAATGAAGGCGATGAAGTCATTGTCATTGAGCCCGCTTACGACTCTTATATCCCTAATATCAAATTAAATGGCGGGAGTCCGGTCTGTTATACCCTGGAAGCCCCTGACTTCAGAATTAACTGGGATCATTTTAAACGGCTGATCACTAACCATACCCGGCTGATCATTCTGAATACCCCTCATAATCCAACAGGAACGATTCTGCATGAAAGTGACATTCGCCAGTTAGCTGCTATCATCAAAGATACACAGATCATGATTGTCAGCGATGAAGTCTATGAGCATATTATTTTTGATGGAAAACAACACCAAAGTATTTCACGGTTTCCAGAGCTTGTGTCCCGTAGTTTTGTCATTTCTTCATTTGGGAAAACACTTCACACAACCGGCTGGAAACTGGGCTATTGTCTGGCACCTCCACCATTAACAAAGGAATTGAGAAAAGTACATCAATTTGTTACATTTTCTACTTCCACCCCCTTTCAACATGGAGTTGCACGATATATGAAAGAGGAAAAAGAGAAAATCATTCAGCTCAAACATTTCTACCAGGCGAAAAGGGATCTATTTCTTTCTCTGATGAAAAATTCCCGGTTTGAACCGATTCCCTGTTCCGGGACTTACTTCCAACTGATGAAATACGATCAAATTTCAGATAAATCGGACACAGAGTTTTCCCAATGGCTCACCAGTGAAGTAGGCGTAGCCTGTATTCCTGTATCGGTTTTCTATCGTTCGGGGAAAGATAACAAGATTGTACGCTTTTGTTTTGCCAAGGAAGATGAGACGCTGGAAAAAGCAGCGGAAATACTTGTGAAGGTTTAGAAAATGTTCTTAAAATAGATTTTAAGGTCTTTGTTAACCTCAACTGCAAAAGCAACTTCAAAAAATAACCGAACTTCAATGCTCAACAGAAGAAAATTTATCCGAAATACAAGTGCCCTGGCAGCTGGTTCTTTATTATTGCCACACTGGGGATGCGGGGAAGAATCATCTCAGACTGAAAATACCAAAGCAGAAGTTCTCACATCCGCGCCAAAAAATGTTTGGGGAAGGCCCTATGGAGTTCAACTCTACACCTTGCGCAGCAAATTTCCTGATGATTTTTCCGGGCAATTGGAGATTTTGGCAGATATTGGCTACACAGAACTGGAATCTTTTGCGATGGAAACCCATTACTGTGGATTACCATTGGCTGAGTATAAAGCGATTACCAAAGACTTTGGGTTAAAGACTGTCAGCAGTCATATCAGAACGGGAAAACTCACCTCTGGTGATAAAAGCCCGGACAGTACTCCCAGAGACGTAAAACCTGGATATCTGACTGGAAGTATGACCCAAAACCTGCCAGCAATCATTGACGCAGCTCTGGACATGGGGCAGTCTTATCTGGTGTTGGCTTACCTGGAAGAATTTGAGTATCAGGGATTGGATGCCTGGAATCAGACTTTGGACTTATGCCTTTCCGTAGCTGAGCAGTGTAAAAAAAGAGGAATTGAGTTTTGTTATCACAATCACGCCTTTGAATTTTTAGCTAAAAATAAAGAAGGGCAAAACTTTTACGAATTTCTCCTTACCCAATCTGAAGGCAGCAATATGAACATGGAAATGGACCTTTACTGGGTACATAAGGCAGGAGAAGATCCTCAAAAATATTTCCAGCGATATCCCGGACGGTTCCCTCTCTGGCATGTCAAAGATATGGATGCTACTCCCGAGCAGGGAATTACGGGAATAGGAGCAGGCGTGATTGATTTTGTAACCATTTTTGAAAGTGCCGACAGAGCTGGTCTTAAACATTTTTTTGTAGAACAGGATTATACCCCTGATGAACCCATTGAAAGTTTGAGACAAAGCTTTGAGAATATGACTTTGATGTTTCCATAGAGAAATCTCATACCTGCCTCATAGAAAAAGAAAAACATGGAAACGGAAAACATTTACCAAGTCCTGAACGGAATCAGCCCCATCACAGAAGAAGCATGGACAGACTTTGAGCCACTTTTTGAACCGTTAACCCTGGAAAGAAATGAATACCTGATCAGGGAAGGAGACAGCGTAGACCATTGTTATCTCCTTGCGGAAGGAGTTGTTCGGGTATTTTATAATAAAGAAGGGAATGAATATAATAAGACCTTCTTTATTCCGGGTATGTTTCCCACTCCACTCACAGCCTTATTATCAGATTCTCCGGCTTTGATTTCCTTTCAGGCGCTGATCCCATGTCAACTGGTGAGGTTTTCCTATAGTCGATTCAGAGCGCTTTTCAGCAAACATCGCTGTCTGGAGTCACTTTTACTGCGTATTCTCGAACTACTCTGGATCAAAAAGGAAAGACACGATATCAGGATGGTAACCAATGATGCAACAGCCAATTATCTGATCTTTCGGGAAGAATATCCCAATCTGGAAAACCTGATTCCTCAGTATCATATTGCTTCTTATCTGGGAATTACGCCCATTCAGCTGAGCCGGATTCGCGGACAGTTGGCCCGGACGGATTAAAAAAATCCTCACCAA
>JAGQVA010000498.1 GCA_020438265.1 Bacteroidota bacterium | reverse complement strand
GAAATTAGAAGCAATTACGCGCTTACGAATCTCGACGGCCTCTCCTCCCTGGCTGTGGTTCGGGGGGGACTGAGGATTAGTAGTAATCCCGCACTGACGAATGTCGACGGTCTCTCCTCCCTGACTTCGGTGGGGGAACTCGGTGCCGCTAGTCAGTCGGCGGGAACTCTACAGATCAGTTACAATGCCGTGCTTACGAATCTCGATGGCCTTTCAGGCCTGACTTCAAGTTCCCTCGTGGCTATTATCTCTAACCCCATGCTGACGAATCTCGATGGCCTTTCAGGCCTGACTTCAAGAATAGGGTTCGCCGCCGTTTATATTACTGACAACGCCGCACTGGCAGGATTCTGTGGGCTCTATCCTTTGTTAAATAGTAGTGGTGGGGTAGGAAGTTATTATGTAGTTGGCAATTTAGACAACCCCACGATAGAGGACATTCTTGCGGGCGGCCCGTGCAACGCAAACCCGGCGCAACTCATTGCCGACCTGCTGGCTGCCGGCACCCTCAACCAGGGTCAGGCCAATGCGTTAAACGCTAAACTTAACAACTGCAATCTTAATGCATTTAATAACCAAATAAATGGCTGGGTCAATGCAGGAATCCTCACGCAACAACAAGCCGATAACCTTAACGCAGCTGCTACACAGCATTGCAGCCCGGCTTCAAGGATCGCGGATCAGCAAGTTTTAACTTTGGGCCAAAATTATCCCAATCCTGCCCGTACGCATACCGTGATTCCGTTTACCCTCACGACCTCCGGCAAGGTGAGCATCCAACTCTATGACACTGCCGGGAAAATGATCAGAAGCGTGATAAATGAGTATCTACTGGAAGGTACCCATGAAGTGAAAGTAAATCTGCAATCCATTCCGGCCGGGACTTACTTCTACAAACTGCAAGTCGGTGAACAGATCGAAACCTTACCTATGGTGGTAGAATAATTTTTCAGACGCGACCATACAACTAATCCGGCCTGTTGAGATACTTGCCGGGTTAGTTACCACCTATCCCCAAAAGTGGTTCGGAAAGGATTCCTGCCATTGGGAAAATGATCAGATTCTTTTTTAACCTACCTGTTTATATTGGACCAAAGAACTGAATTTATTCATAAATCAGACAGAGAAAAAAGAAGCCTTTGCCTGTAAATCTAAACCATATGAAACCATTTCCATTTAGCATCTCTCTCCGTTTTTCCTTTTTATACATATTCTCAATCCTTTTATTTACTACAGTTTTATCATCCACTGATAAAAGCCCAATTAAAGGAGAAAAAGATTTGATCAAGGATATAGGACCTGATTTACAATTGAGAACCGCTTTTGGATCTGTCAATACCCTTAAAGTCAAAACGCAAGGAATTTTTGCTATCTCGTGGGACCCCAAATTTAACCATGAGGCAGATCTCCCGCTTCTATTCTCCTGGCTGGAAACAATCAGAAAAGATTGCATTGAAAATCTGGGAATGGCAGACCCTCCCAACCCTCAGGCGGGCTATTATTATAACGTTTACATTCATCATGGAAAGGAAGATCTTTTTCCGGAAGATTGGGGAAACGGGCAGGGAACTGACAAATACGATATGCCGTTTTTGACACTCCCGGCAGGAGCACATCTGGATAAAATGAATATTCACCATGAGGGTTTTCATATTTTCCAGTATAGTGCCAATTCGCCCGGGTATCAATATTGGGGTAATTCACAATGGTATGTTGAATCTGCGGCTCAATGGTATATGTCAGACAGAAATCCTACCGCTGAAGGTGCTTTCGTGGAAGCCGGAGCGATTTCGGCAAATCCTCAATTGGCGCTATGGCATAGTTATGACAACAAAGCTCCCGGTGATGCTGAAGACTGGCTATATCTCGTGCGTCAATATGGGATGCATACCTATCTCTTTTATTTGACAAATGTCGCCAGGGTTGATCCTGAAATTATCACTGAAGGTTTTTACGCAAAAACCGACCTTAGCCCACAGCAGTACCATTTAGAAAAAATCGGAGCCGAATCTCTCAGAAGTTATTTCGCAGACTGGGCGGCACATAATACAGGAGGGTTTGATTATTTGTCTGAAAAGCAATGGGAAAGAGCATTAACCGAATTGGAAAACGTTGCCGATCCCCAAAACATGAACCCCTATGTGTTGGATTTGGCGGGTAAAAAGATTCTGGGCACCCATAAGCCGCCTTCAAAGCTTCTTCCAAGAGGATGGGCCTATAATGTGATCAAATTATCATCTCCCACAAAGAAAAAGATGACATTCAAAGTAAATGGAGAAAAGCTTGGCTCAGAAGGGGGTCAAGCTCACTTTGAAGGCAGAATTGTCATGAAAGGAAATGCCGGATTCAGATATGAAAATATAAAAATGACTGATCGTATTTCTGGTTCAAAGACCATTAAAATCAGAAAAAACGAAAGCGAGATATATTTCATTATTGCTTCAGTACCAGAGCACTTTACCGGAAATCAAACCTATGGGTATTCAGTAGAAATTAAATAAGACCAGGACAGGTAGAGGATCGGGAATTTTTTAAACATGAAGACCTGACAACCACCCATTCCCCTCAACCTAACCATTTGGAAACCGGGTCCGAACACTCGGAAAACCTATCTCAATTTTTATACTCAATTACTTTTGAATAATACTTAAGGGTTATTCAGAATAAACAAACATTCACTAAAAAAAAGAAAACTATGATTACCTTAAAAAGTAAAATTTCTTCTCTTCATCTTCTTACAATCTTTTTAAGAAAATTTCCGCAACGCTCCAGACTGGGTTTGATTACCTTGATTCTGAGTCTGATATTATCGATACTCCCTGGCTTTTCCTTTAGCCAGGATGACCCTCAACCAGCAAAAGGCGGATATGACGTTACCCAGGTTACCTACAAAAATCCTGCAATTTCTACTCGTTTTTCAGGAGGATTATGGTATAAGGGAAATAAACAATGGCTCCATAGATTATTGCATGTAAATGGAAGTCTTAACGATGGTTATTATCAGGAGGTAGGAAGGGATGAATGGTCCGTTTACCTGGAAAAAGTAACCATTTATGAAACGACAAAAATTCATCTCGATCTTTGGAGGAAAAAAGTGACCCGAACAATAATCGTCGACAGGACGAAAACTGTTAATCAATCTCAGACGGTTCATGAGAAATCTGAAACCTCCGATGAACTAGGTGATGTGACCTACGCTGTGGCCGAAGATCTTCAGGTTTTGCAAGATGAACTAAAAACACCTACTGCTTATCATTTCGATAATCCGGTTACGGAAGAAGAACTCGATGAAGTGATGAGATGGATCGGTCGTGAATTGTCCAGGTCAGAGGTTGATTATTGCTGGAAGGATACCTACGGTAGAGGAGCTGGCTATACTACCCGATCTGCTTGTGAAGCATCCGATGAAGCTGCGGGAGTAGGGGGAAAATGTGAACAATATATAACCTTATGGTATCCTGTTTGTAAAGAAGGCTATCAGGCTGATGGCTGTTGTATTTGTAGCTGGAAATGTGATAACAGCATCCAGAGAGGGCAAAATATCGATTGTGGTGCAGGGTGTGCCTATAATGATGACGAATGTGCTTTAGCCGTTTCTAACATGGTATTTGCTCCCATTTTTATGGCTTTGAATATAGCCAGTTTCGGGTTAGGTGGGGCTGCGAAAAAAGCGGCTAATGATGCTGCGAAAGAAGCTGCTCAACAGATTGCCCTTGGGGCCAATTCCGCTACCGGTGGTGCTGCCAATGTGCATAATGGTATAATCAAAATCGCACTACAAAAGAACTGGGGGCCTTTATTGACTTCACTGTGGAACGCAGAAAAATATGTAGAAAAAATCATAGATACCAAAGATAAAATTGAATATCTTAATGCTAATGTGGAAAATTTTGCGACTGAGCTGGAAAGATGGAATAATCATTATGCCGATAATTTTCAAGAATATACCAATGAACGTATCAACCTGATTATCGACCAGAAATTCACCAGAAAGGATGATCGTATATATGTAAAACGTCGCTTTGGTCAGTACATGCTGATTTCCATGCTTGAATCAGATGGTTGGCGCATTGCAAAAACTATCTTGTCTGCTGCTGCTATTGAGCCGTCGGGTGTGGTGGCAACCATTGATGCCTTTGCTCATCCTATATGTAAAACGGAGGCCAATCCTTTCCCCAGTATAAATATTATTCCAAAGGGAGAACGTGGAAGGAAATCTTCAACACCCATTACCCCCCAACGGGAACCTGGTAAGGTATATAAAACAGTTCATTTCCATAGCCAGGCCTCTCTAAGCCTTGCCCAGGCTTTGAGTATCGCAAAACAAAATTCGTGGATGCTCGCCACTGCAACCGAGGTACAGGAAGCCTGGCTGTTTAATAACCTGAACGTTTATGCTTATGGCAGGATGGCTGATGGCCGTTTTGCGGTGCCTGTCCAAGCAGATCATTCTAATTTTAAGAGAGGAGCGAATATCGGAGCTATGGGTGGGAATCAGGGATTCTTTTATATCAAACTGAATAATGCTCCGCCAAAAGCGAATAATACACCTTCCACATTTCCCCCACTGAATAATGGCTATGTGCGAATCCAAAGTAAATCGAATAGTACTTATATTCATAATCAAACCGGGAAACTCGAAAATGGCCAAATCCAGGCCAACTGGTCGAGTGCTCAGTGGAAGATTGTTAAATATGGTGGGCAGCTGGTCAATATCCAAAGTAGTTCCAATCCTGGCCTGATCCTC
>JAGQVA010000497.1 GCA_020438265.1 Bacteroidota bacterium | reverse complement strand
CTTCCATTTATCGCTAGTACAGGACATGAAACTTTGGGTAAATATTTCGCAGGATCGGCTTTGATAAAGGCTACCATCCAGGGGTTGGAGAGTTGTGCAACTAAGGCATTCAATTGATCCTGTTGTAACCCTTTTCCGTATTTTTCTCTAAAATAATTGGTCAGATCTTCCTGCAAATTCTCTCCTGAATGATTGATAATCAAATCATAAGCTCCCGCAAAGATTTTCTGATTATGATCCACTGCTACTTTTGAGACGCCCATCTGTAATTCAATGAGTTCTTTCTGTTTCAGCATAATTTGATCGCCTCTCAATCCCGGGCCTGCCATGAGCACGATAAAACTGATTTCTTTATTCTTCGAGGCTACCATTGGGGCAATCAATCCTCCTTCGCTGTGTCCAATTAGGCCAATTTGTGAAGTGTTAATTTCCGGGCGGGATTTCAGATATTCTACTGCAGCTTCGACATCTTTGGCAAAATCATAACTGGTTGAGCCGCTGTACGTTCCGGTTGATTGCCCAATTCCCCTTTCATCATATCTAAGGACTGCAATTCCATTTCGGGTCAGGTAATCGGCCAATACAAGAAAGGGTTTATGTCCCATCATTTCGGAGTTTCGGTTTTGAGGACCGCTTCCACTGATTAATATTACGGCTGGAGATTTGCGCTCTTTGGAGGGAAGCGTTAATGTTCCGGCAAGGGTTATGTCTGCTTCCTGATTGTCAAAAGTAATGTCCTCTGAATGATAGGGAAAGGGAGGAATCGGCTCCTGCGGGCGTTTTAAGGCTGGTTCTTCGGTTGTTACTTTTTCCAGAGCCATGAGAGTGGAAAAACTTCCCTGAGTAAAAGTTCCTTCAATATAATTTGCTTCAGAGAGAGTTCCTTTGTAGGAAATACCTGCGGCCAGGATATTGAGTATTACCTCATTACCTTCAAATGTAATCGAGTTAACGGGAATTCCACGAGCGCCCTGGTCCGGGCTATCCATCGTTGCCTGGAACCCTTCTCCGTTTTCAGCCTGTGTAATGTTAAAAACAATTCTAAGAGACTGGCCTGAAACTTTGAGAACACCATTCCATTTGCCTGAAATGTCCTGACTGTGCATAGATATACTGAGTAATAATGTGAAGGTGAATAATAGTATTTTTTTCATGATTTTCTTTTCGCTTGTAGAAGAATGAAGAATAGCATAATTGATGTCTTTAAGGGTTGATTTGACCTTCTTTTTCCATTTTTTTATAAAGAAGATATGAGTAAACAATAGGGATGAGAGCGATGAGCAGGGTAAAACCAATAAATATGAATATGAAGAAGGGCTCCATAGGCAGAAGAAATTTGGCAATTAACATGATCAGAGAACCATATACCCAAACCTTGCCTCCCAAACGATGGGTTTTCAGCCAAACGGTTTCATTTTCCAGCGTCCAGGGAGTGCGGATGCCTACGAAATAGTTGGGGCGTAATTTTCCAAAATAATTTCCCAGAACGATAAACAGGATTAAAACCCCGGAAAGAATGACATTTCCCATATCAAATTCATAGCCAAGGGAAGCACTAATGATTCCTATGAATACCAAAAGGAAAAAAGCTGCCAGCGCTAAAACAATCATATCCAGGGTCTTCTGAAAATGCTGAACATTCTTTTTCGGATCAAGTAAGGGTACCAGCCAGACGATGGCCATGGTAAAAAGGGTAATAACCGGGGTTAAAAATAAAGAAGCTGGCGATCCATATCCATCAATTTCTCCTTTTGCATTCCAATGCATAGGTATTTCTTCCGGAAAACGGTCCCATAATGCGATAATGATAAAAAAGGGCAGCACGGCCAGGGTAAGGGCCAGCCAGTTGCGTTTTAAAAAAGCAGTCAATTTCATCTTAGGTGTTATTAGAGTCTTTTAAATTCATAATCCAGGTCAGTACATCCTCCAGAACGGAAGTATTGAGAGAATATCGGATAAACTGACCTTCTTTAAAATCCAGTACCAGACCGGCTTTTTTGAGAATATCGAGGTGATGAGAAATGCTTGGTTTTGTCATATCAAATGCGTCTGCAATCTCACCCGCTGTCATATCTGAAGCGCGTAACATATCCAGAATTTTTCTCCGGTTATGATCATTAATTGCTTTAAAGAGACTGTTAAATTCTTTATCCATGCTTCAAATATAAGATAAATGTTTAGATATTTAGATAATTATCTAAATATCTAAACGATAGGGTAAAATTTTAGTTACAAAAAACGGCCCTCATGGGGCCGTTAACTGCAATACATATAGATCACTCAAAAATACCGCCTGATTTTAACCGGCATCATCATCTTTCATGTACTTTTTCACTCCAAGCTGCTGGAGCAGTTTGATGGAATTTTGACGCACATTTGCAGGAGGATCAAGTGATAATGATTTCTCTAAAGCTTTGATCGCCAGTTTTTTATCCTCCTTTTCTCCTCTGGTTACATACCCCTCACCCAGACTGTCCCAGACATTGGGATCATCGGGATTTTTTTCTGTATTGATTTTAAATGCTTCGATAGCCTCATTCAGTTTTCCCTGATTGATTAACTGATAACCGTATTGATTCAATTCCTGATTAGTGGCTACAGTCAGGGCATTTTTCATAATTTGATCTGCCTCATCCTGCTTACCCATTTGGACGAGAAGGTTGGATTTGGTAGCCATTGTAGTAAAGTTTTTCCCTCTTTGGATCGCATTATTGGCCCATTGAAGTGCTTCTTCATGGTTGATATTATTATTGAGGCAATAATTGGCAGCTGTATTCCAGCCCTGCCATGAAAACCCGGGAGAAGATCTCAGTTGATCTCTGAAACTGGCCAGAACAATCTCATGGGTATTGATAGAGACCTGAATAGGAACTTCTTTTTTCTCCCAGCGAAGGACTATTTTGGCTGAGTTTTGTGTTTGGTCTATAATATCGTAGGTTAATAACTCATGGAATGATGTTTCCGTTGGTTTAACCTTGATTCTGATAGCATCTTCATCTTTTCTGTAAAAAAAGCTTCCCCATGAAGAGGAATTCGTAGAAAAAATGACAGTCCAGTCATTTTTAGTGGGTACCATGTGCAAACCATAGGTTCCGGCAGCTAAATCTTTCCCTTCAATTTTTACATCAGTTGAAAAAGTAATAACCGTATTCTCATTAGCTCCTGCCCTCCAGGGAATCTGTCCGTCTTCAAGATCTCCGGTTTCTGACAAGGGAACGAGTTTCCCCCAGATTTCCCGACCTTTAACCATCGGGCGATGGTATTGGATGGTAATATCAGTCAGACCGATTGTCTGTGTAAAAATGGCTTTCTGACTCGCCTGTGGTAGTACCAACTGAGCTATCCCGGAGTAGGGGAGGAGTAAAAACAGAACCAGAACGGTTGTTATAGAAAATAAATACTTCATTGGGAATCTTTATTTTGGCATTTAATTGATATGGAAAAATCCCACTTAAACATGCATGATCAACTATTTACCAAGGTAAAATGATTTACACCAGTATCACCACTACATAAGTATGTGGTTTTGACTGTAACTGGCTGTTAATCTTGCTAAATGGGTAATTTTAGTTTACATGTGCTTCCACAAATCTAGCCAAATCCTGATAAACCTCCCTTCGAAATCCCACTACTTCCTTTACCAAATCCTCCATTTTCGTCCATTTCCAGTCATGAAACTCCTCATGATCTCCCAGGCCTATGACTGATTCAGGCCCAATTAACCTCAGTAAAAACCAGTACTGAATTTGCCCTCTCCCTAATTTACCGCTTCTGAAATCAAGGGGTAATTCATAAGCCAGGAGTTTGGATTTCGTGGTAATAAGTTGAAGGTGTTTCTTTTTGATTCCGGTTTCTTCTTCCACTTCCCGGAAAACGGCATCCAATGGCTCTTCATTGGGGTCAAGGCCCCCCTGAGGAAACTGCCAGGAGCCAGGGGTATCGCGCCGTTCAAAGGCCAAAACCTCTCCCTGATCATTGAGAATAACAGCTCCTGCTCCGGCCCGGAACCATTGGTTTTTTTTGAAGATTTTGATGATCTTTTTGTCTTTCACGGTGTTTATCTTTGAATGTGTTGTGGAATTACAAAATTAGAGAAATATACTTTTCTTTCTATGCTGTTATGTACGCTTTTATCATTCACCTTTAGCTTATAACTTTGTGTTTATGAAAAAGATGCTCAGAGTGATTCTTAAGATTGTCGTTGGTCTCATTATTATATTGGGAATAATCATCGGAGGTTTTCTCCTGTATTTTGACCAATCAGTAGAGATGTCAGAAAAAGAAGAGTTCCTTGATACACAACTATATACCTGGAACAGAATTCCTCTGGGACAGCCTGCAGCCTGTAGTGATGGCTCCGAATATAGCATTTTCACCCGCAAAGGAAATTCCTATAAGGTCATTATTTATTTTTCCGGTGGAGGCGTTTGCTGGGATGATACATCATGTACTGAGCCTTTTTCATTATTTAATTGGGATGGATACTATTTCCCTGATATTCGTCCGAAGTTGCTGGCATCTGTGTTGGGAGGAATAACTGATATTGAAAGGGAGGATAATGCCTTTAAAGACTGGAACTTGGTTTATATTCCTTATTGTACCGGAGATTTTCATATTGGAAATGCCGTGAATAGTTATAAGGATAAAAATGGAAATTCTGTCGAGGTAACTCACAATGGTCAGGCCAATATGATTGAAGCCTTTAACTGGATTTTCAGGCATTTTCATACGCCGGAAAAAAGCCTGAT
>JAGQVA010000496.1 GCA_020438265.1 Bacteroidota bacterium | reverse complement strand
GATCAGGCAGGTTCATTGCAGGATGAATTGACGCGGATGAGAATGTCTTTGGAGGTTACTTCCTTTGTTTCCGGGTTGAAATACCTGCTCTCGAAATGGAGGAATGATGAGAACTGGTTGAATGTGAGGCCTCCGAATACGATGCCGGATTTAGCCACAGTCACAGCTTTGCAAAAAGCTTTTGAGAATCTGGGTTTGAAAAAGTAGGGGTTGCGTAAAAAGGTGGTTTTTTTGTAGCGGCGTATTGCATACGTCGCAATAAGAGGCAAAATGATCATTATTTCCTGCCCTTTCGCGACGTATGCAATACGCCGCTACAAGCTGTCCTTTTTACACAACCCCATTCATAAATCCTTAAGCCTTCTTCTGCCAGCCTCCCAAAATAGCTCCCGCTATCGCAAATGCCACCAAATCATACCCTCCGGTAATCCATGACAACACATAAGGTCTTGCCGCAAACATATCGCCGGTCATATTGGACAGGAAGTGAAAGGCAAAGGAAATCAACAAACCATAGATAATTCCATCACTCCAGGTACGCACATTCAATTTGTCAAAAAACCACGCCAGAGCATACATCGGAATCACAGTAGCAATAATGTTGGTAATCCAGATTCCGGCTCCCGGAGGATTTGCTTCCACAGTAGCCGGGTCCAGCCCGACAAGGCCCATCCATTTGTCGCCGAAAATCGGTCCATACCACAAAAAGCCGAGCACGGTAAGCAGAATAATCGATGCCCAGACTGCCAGATGATTAACGTTCAGGTTCTTCATAATTTAGGGTTTAGGGTTAAACAGGATAATGATCTTTTCTTTTATACAAATACCCCGACATGCTGAGGTTGTGGGATTTTTCAGCATATCGGGGCTACGTATCGAAACCGTTGTATGTCTGTAAGCTCAGACATGTGTTCTTTTAATAATTTAATATAGGAAGAATCCGGGATTTTCGGAAATGAACTCAATACTTCAGGTTTTCTTTATCTAAGATATAGTCATGTAAAACTGTCACAAAACTCCCGTTCAGGTGTTATCAATGAAAATATTACCATCATGCCTGAACCTTTAACCCCCTACCTGGAAATCCTTTCCTGTGAAAAATCCCTGGCTGAAGCCATGCAAAATGCAGATCTTGTCCTGTTGAATCAGCTTATCCATGAGGATCTCGTTTTTGTTATTCCCTCTGGGCAAACGATTACTAAAAATGCGGATCTGGATAGTTATCGAGCAGGAACCATGCAGGTTTTTTCCCTGGTTGCTGGTCAGGCCAACATTCAAATGATTGGAGATATTGCTGTGGTTTCAGTGGTTGTAGAGCTAAAAGGACAATTTATGAAAGAGCAAATTGACGGAAGGTTTCATTATCTGAGAGTTTGGAAACGGGAGAATGAGCAGTGGAAAGTAATTGCCGGAAGCTCAACTCCCGTCTGATTTTCGTGAAGAATAGGCATCCAATTTCTCAAAATCATCATTATCTTAGCCAGACTAACGATTACTACAACATGATGAAACTGCCTCTATCTATTCTCACATTTTTTTTACTGGCCTTATTGGGGTGTCAATCTGGCCAACAAACAGAAACCGAAACTCCCACTGATGAACCCCTCCAATGGGTAACTTATGAAGGTGAGCAAGGACCGGGAAAAGGAAAACACATTGTCCTGATCAGTGGAGATGAGGAATACCGCTCCGAAGAAGCAATGCCCCAAATGGCGCGAATCCTGTCTGACCATCACGGCTTTACCTGTACAGTCCTTTTTGCTCAGGATCCGGAACATCCGGGCCGTATTGACCCCAATTATCTGAAAAATATTCCTGGCCTTGAAGCCCTGCAAAAAGCAGATCTGGCATTCGTCTTTACCCGCTTTCGTGAACTTCCTGATGACCAAATGCAGGAAATCGAGAATTATTTGCTAAAAGGAAAACCTGTAATCGGAATTCGTACAGCCACTCACGCTTTTAATGTTTTGGACACAACCAGCAAATGGCTTCATTATGATAATTATTATGAAGGGGAAAAGGAGGAATGGCATGGTGGATTTGGTCGTTTGGTTTTAGGGGAAAAATGGGTTGCTCATCACGGTCATCACAAACATCAGAGTACCAGTGGTATTATTGCTGAAGGAGCTGAAAACCATCCCATTACCAACGGTATTGAAAATGGAGATGTTTGGGGGCCCACAGATGTGTATCGGGTGAGACTTCCATTACCTGGAGATGCACAACCTATTATTTTGGGACAGGTAATGAATCGGGCAGGTGAATATGATGAAAATGATCCTTTCTTTGGTTTGAAACAAACCGATTCGGAGGTAGCCACTGTGAACCCCGCCCGTGAACAAGATGGCAATCCCAATGATCCAATGATGCCGGTTGCCTGGACAAAATCATATCAATTACCTGGAGGACAGACAGGTAAATCTTTCGCTTCTACAATTGGTTCTTCTACAGATCTGACCATAGAGGGAACACGACGCATGTATGTAAATGCGGTTTATTGGTTATTGGGAATGGACGTGCCGGAAAAGACAAATGTTGATTTAGTGGGAGAATATAACCCCAGTGCTTATAGTTTTCATGATGATGAATATTGGGATAATAAGAGTCTGATGGTTTCGGATTATTTGAAATAGGAGGTCTTATTATGCTAAAGACCTTCCAGGTTTTCGAAAACCTGGAAGGTCTGAAATAAATTAAAAACGTGTCGTAATAATTATTTCTTATCAAGCCCCCACCTTCTCCAAACTCCCAATAATCGCTGCAATTCCCTCCCGGTAAGGCGTTGCCTCGAAAAACTGCTTTTCAAATTTGCTACTGTCAAACAAATAATCCTCCTCAAACTGATACATCATTTCCACAGAAGCGCGCGCCATGGGATTAAACAGCCCGGCCAATTGCATCATAAAGCGGGAAATCTCCGAATATTTTCCTTCTACCTGGAATTGACTGGCTACTTCCTGTATAAATGCTTCTCCGGTTAGTACATTTTTGTCGGTAGGTAAATGCCAGACTTGCTGATAGGCTTCGGGGGTATTCCCCAACAGCGCCAACGCTTTACCAATGTCCGGGGTAAAGGTAAGAGAATGGAGCTTTTTTGCTTTGCCCAACCAACTGGCTGATTTGCCCTGCTTTAACTTCTCAAATACCATTGGTAAAATAGGAGAATTGGTGGCCCCAGGGCCATAAAAATCTGCTGAACGCCCAATCAGGGCTTCGAGATTTTCCTGACTAATTTCGCTCAGTAACATTTCCGCAATCTCGGTTCGGACTTTTCCCTTTTTTGTCGTTGGCTGATGTGGAGTCTCTTCCGTCATCCAGCCTGCGACAGGGCCGTACATGTAGACATTATCCAGAAAAACCAGTTTCGCTCCATGCGTTTTACATGCATCAATCACATTGCGCATGACGATAGGCCAGTCCCTTGACCATACTTTATGGGAATAGGGCAGACCAGCTGTCAAATACGCGATTTCAGAGCCTTCTACAGCAGCCAGTGTTTGAGAAGCATCCAATAAATCGGCTTTAAAAATGGTATCTTCCTGATTTACCTTTTGGGGATTTCTACCCACCAGTCTGATGGATTGGGTATAATTTGTAAGAGATTTGGCGAGTTCGTTGGCGACTACACCGCCAGCTCCTAATATGGTTTGCATGTTCTGATTTGTTAATAAATTCTTTCTGCTTGAAACGTAATGACAAGACAAAGTTGTTGTGAGTTCGATCAAACATCAAAAACAATTGATCAATCTACATATATCTTCTATGAGATAAAACAAAAAAGCCCGACCTCACGGCCGGACTTTAAGTAAATCAGATGCTTAATATTTCTCATTTTCCACCTGACTGATCAGAAGGGGGAACAACTGTAAATCCCATTTGCATGAGAATAGACAATTGATCCTGATGGTGATAAATCAACCCAATTTTTCCGTCTTTCACCTGCATCACATTATGAACCCATGATACAATGGGTTTGTCTGCTCCGTTTGGAGTCCAACTTGCTGCTCCCCACATCAATATCACAGGACCTGCTAAAGGACCCTCTTTGATATTTACTGCAAATATCTGCCCTTCGGAAATCCCATGACTGGTTCCGTCCTTGTGATACCCTTTCCATACATCAATAAATGTCTGCTTATCGAGTGGCTGAGGACCATTTCCAAAAACTTGAAAGTCATCAGTCATCAGGCTGCTCACTTTTTCAAAATCACCACTGACCAGAGAATGAAAGAAATCATTACCGAGGGTTATCAGTTCCGCCTGATTTTTCGGGATTGAATAATCCATGGTTGTAAAATTGACCTGAGCAAAGGAAAAGGCTGTTGAAAAAATAGCGATGATAGCGATTACTGTGTGTTTAAAAACTGTTGTTGTCATTGTAAAATAAATTTAATACTGTGAAAAAAATGTTTGTTGTGTCTCTGGTGCAAAAATCATTTTCAGATGATTATCGGTGAGACAATACAAAACAAATACATTCACAGGAAATGACTTATCAACTATGTCGCAAAGATTTACATTTATGTCGCTATTGGGATAAGTGGTTGATTTTTACGGGCCTGGGATTAAATACAGAGACATTGCGACACGAAAGTACATTCATTCTCTGTGCCTCTGTGTTTTTTCTTTTAGTACTAAAAAAGCGAAGATGAATGCATTATTCAAAATATACCTCCGCACCAATGTCATCCGCCATTTTTCTCATCTCAGTTTTGAGTTTTTCCACTATTTCGGGGTTTTCATCAGCCAGATTAAATT
>JAGQVA010000495.1 GCA_020438265.1 Bacteroidota bacterium | reverse complement strand
TTGGAAACCAGTGATGCGGCTATTAATGCCAATTTAAGTCCATTTGGTCAGCCGGCAACGCTTTATACCAACGTTACCGGAGGTTTGGGAATCTTTACAGGGATTACCTCGGATCGGATGACGATTGTGATAGAGTAGGGGAATGTAAAGAGGGGCTGTGAAGAAAGGAAAACACAGAGTATAGAAGCAAAGAGAATTTAGCCCTATTCTCTTTGCTTCTTTTTTAAAGGGAGTAAATCACAATTTTAATGACTCTTGATAAAATTAGTGAGTACTTGTCCGTTCAACCAGAACTTAACAAGTTTGGTTTTAGGCTTACCTTTGAATCCCAAAAGTGCTCCGGTCCAAAACAAAAAACCTAAAAAAAATCCCAAAATAGCCACAACCAGCAAAATTGGTCCTAGAATAATAAGTTCGAGAACATCTTCAGTAGTATCAGAAGAAAGATTGGACATACCTACTAGCCCCGCAATTCCAATCCCGAAGCTTCCTGCTCCCAGCACAGCACTGACAACTCCTGCAACTCCTGAAAGCGTGTTTCCATGTGGAAATGTCTTATAATACCTTATGGATTTAATAGAGAAAATCGGCACTTTGTCTTCGCCTACCTGAATATAGTCTTGATGTAATTCTGATATCTCACCGACAACTTTTGATCCATCATCCTTTTTTATTTCAACATATTGACCAGTTGTAAGGGTCAGTTTTGTCCTCGATTTGACGTCAGTAATGATTAGTGTATCATTTTGAATATTCGGATAGCAGGGCTGTACTTCAGAGGCAGCGAACAAGCCAGAGGCAAAGATAACACTGCAAAAAAGGACAATAAAGGTTTTCATAATGAGAGTCTTTGGGTCGTAAGACTCAATTCTAGCGAAATATTTATTAAATAGAAATGATAAAATCTCTTCAAGAGAATGATTAGAGTCAATTTAGCATAGTAATGTAAAGTTTCTCGCAAAATACAATTATGTTTTACCAGGCGGTTGAACGATTTGGGAAGATCCATTTTTTCTGTAATTCGGCAGGATTACAAACTTATGGTACTTTCATAGGTACCGACGAAATTTGTCCCGGTTCTATTGATACCCCTTTGCTGAGATTTGGTGCTTCTGAGCATGGAGAGACTGAAAAGTACTTAATGAATGGGGCGAAAAACATCCTGTCGGGCGGATTGGGGCGGCAAAATAAATTACCCGAACCGTCATTTTTCTTTGTAATAAGGATTCCAGTTTTATGCTGGAGCAACCAGTTGTGGTTGATGGGGGTTTAACCAGTAGAATTCTTTAAGATTTAGTTGCTGGATTTTGTGCTGGAAAGCATTAAATTAGTTTTGATTATGACGGCAGAACTTATTTATCCACCTTATGATACTGTCCTGGGAGAAGGCCCGGTCTGGGATCATCGGATTGATACACTCTTTTGGATAGACATTACACGGGGGCGGGTTCACGCTTATAACCCGGAAACAAAATTTAACCGAACATTTGAAATTGGGCAATACGTGGGAGCCGTAGTTCCAAGAACCCGCAAAGGGTTGGTAATGGCCTTGCACCATGGTTTTGCTACCCTGGATCTGATTACAGGAAAAGTGAAATTTATTCTTGATCCGGAAGAAGACAAACCCAATAATCGCTTTAATGACGGAAAATGCGATCCTGCAGGAAGATTTTGGGCTGGTACAACTGAAATCTCGCATAAAAATATCACAGGTAGTCTTTACTGCCTGAATGAAAGACATCAGTATCGCCGCTGCCTGGGCAATGTGCATATTTCCAATGGGTTATGCTGGTCTGGCGATCACACGAAAATGTATTTTATCGATACGCCCACCTGCAGGGTTCAATCTTATGATTTTGATGTAGAAACGGGAAAAATCAGCAATCCTGGCGTGGTGGCAGTGTTTGACCCGAGTGATGGATTGCCTGACGGAATGTGTATTGATGAAAATGACAACCTCTGGATTGCCTTTTGGGATGGGAAATCCGTACGGTGTTACGACTCAAAAACAGGGAAACTCCTGGAAAGAATCGAGTTGAATGCGTTAAAAGCGACCTCTTGTGCTTTTGGGGGAGAAAATCTGGATACATTATATATCACATCGGCAGCTACGAAGGGCTTGGAAGGAGATGACGGTGGTGGACTTTTTATGGTGAAGCCGGGAGTTAATGGGCGGAAGGCTGATTTTTTTCGGGGGTGATACTCTTTCTTTATGTAAAATAGATAAAAGAATTAGTTCTGAACACGGATTCTTCTATACTTCCAGATTAATGCAACAGCCAAAATCAAAACCCCAATTACTATATAAGGCCATTTTGTAGTCTTTTTACTAATAGGGCTTCCATCGCCAATCAATACAAAATTGGCCCATTTGGAAGGATGGGCACCTATTGCATCAGCGTTACTGAGCCAATCCAGCTTTGCTTTTTGAATGGCTAGAGATTTATTGTCGCCTTCATATAGATATTGGTAAAAATTTTCCATAATCTCTATGCCAGGACCAGTATCAGCCTGCCAGAGGCTCATTAATACGCTTTTAGCCCCGGCATATCGGAAAGCGCGGGCGAGGCTCATAATTCCTTCACCTTTGGCGTATTGTCCGGCACCGGTTTCGCAGGAAAGGAGGCTGACCAATTCGGCTTGTAAAGGAGGAAGCCCATATAAATTCGCCGCATAAACGATTCCTTTACTATTTGGGGTAGAACTAAAAGCAAGAGCAGATAAAATAGGATTATTCTCATTTGAGTATCCGTGAAGCGCCAGGTGTAAGAACGGATAATTCGCAGCTTCCCGAATAAAGGAGGCACTATCAGCTTCAGAACCAGTAAAAGATTTTCCGCCCATGAGATTAACTAATCTTTTAGCATGCTCTGTATTACCATTTAGTGGGAGAATAGGGCTATTTCTAAAATAATCTCCGGAAGAATATGATGGAGCAAAAGCAGCTAGTCCTTTTCTATCAGATACGGTCGAATGAGTAGTGAATAATAAATTGGCAGAATGTGCATACTGAATCTTGTATTGCTGTAACACGTAACTGGCTCCTTCATGTATCTGATTGCTTCCTTTCCAAAAATTGGAGCCTGTTTTTATCATGGACAAGCTATCTGGTTTTTGTGTTAATAAGGCTTCAAAAGGGAGTAAATGCAGCGCGTTATCAGGGACAAGAATGAGTTTTTCGGGGAGATTGCCAAATGGGGCCAGTAAAGCAACATAGAGGTCATACAATCGGGCTGCCAATAGATAGTCCTGGTTCGTCTGGTTGAAGTCTAATTCTTTTAAGAGAGCGTTAATTTCATCTGTTTTAGCCAGAGCTTTCCAGTAAGCTGTCTCTTTTGTCACCAAAAGGCCATAAAGGATTTCTTCTCCCCAAAAATATTCAATCAGACCTTCATTGGCTGAAAGTTTTGCCTGTATGGAAGGCAAATTTTGTAAATCAATTTGAAACTGTTTGAGTCTATAAATGGGATAATTTTTTTCAAGTATCTGGTGTAGGGAGTCCAGTTGAAGGCGAAGTTTTGCACAGGCAGAATCTGTAAGCAATTTATTTTTTCCTTCCCAAAATGATTGACAATCAGCTAATGCTAGTTTTGTCTCATTAAGAATATCCTGAAGGCCTTGAGGAATTTCTTCTTCCATGTATGCCTGGGCATGTGCTTCAATGAGCCTGCTATAGAGATCCATCGCTCTGCTATGTTCAATGAGCGCAAAAGCAGTATCTACCGTAGCACTATTTTCTTTTTCCAATAAACTTAGCGTTTGTAATGCCAGATCTGTTCGCCAATGCGTTTCCGTGGCAATTAACGACTTGGACGAAGTCTTGCTATATTCTTTCCTGAGACTGTCATCCACAATCATTGCAAGCGTAAAAGCAGAGAAAGCTGCCTGTAGTTCTTCTTCCTTTCCGGTTTTTTTATAACTGGCCAAAAAACTTTTTCCCTTTCCATTCAGGCCATCCTGAAAGACGTTTTCAGCATAAAGCATATCTATCGAAGGATTAACAAAAGGATCAGAAGATAAAGAATCTTCTACCACTGCCCATAGCGCCTGTTGGTAATGTGCTAGTGCCACAGGATAATTTTCTAAAAGAAAATAAGTATCTCCGGCAATCAGATGTATTTTTCCCAAGCCACGTGATTTCCCTTCCTCGCCAAATTCTTTGAATCTTGTAAAGATAGACTCTAGAAAATCTCTTGCTTTTTCATAAAGCCCCATTTTTGTATATACTTTTGCCTTTTGGGCTTGAACCACCAATACCTCCTCATACCACTCTAATTTGTTGTAAATCTGTATGGCTTTATCCTGATAGATGATAGCTTCGGAGTATCTGCCCATTTCCATATAGGTCTCACCCATGCGATCATATAAGAGTGCCTGATTCCCCGGAGAAATAGATTTATGAGATAAGCCCTGTTGAAAGTATTGTAACGCCAGAGAAGAGTCCTCTCTGACGAGATACGCAATTCCTAATTCTAATGGAATCGTTGATTGAAGAGATGAGGTCTCAAATCCTTTATTTTGAATGATTATTTCAGCCTGTTTCAGATAAGTAAGAGCACGTTGAATATCTCCTTTTTGGGTATAATATTGCCCAATGTATTTCAGCGCAAACGCTTTTATATTACGACTTTGAAAGCTCTGGTGTTGATTACAAAGTGTCGCTGCCTGTTTATAATGCTGAAGCATTTTGTGTGGTTTTTGCCCCCGTCTGGATAGCGCACGTGCATAATAATAGTGTGCTTAAAAAAAAAAAAAAAGACTATCTA
>JAGQVA010000494.1 GCA_020438265.1 Bacteroidota bacterium | reverse complement strand
GCCTGATTTGATTGTTATACAGTTAAGGCGGGGAATTTATCAGTTAGAATAATCTTACCCTTATATCTCCACTAATTGAGAAAAACTAATGCTTAAGATTATTCTCTTTTTTTTGAATAAACGGAAGGATAACTCAAAATTTAATCCGGAAACTGGAATAAATTCTCTTATCAATCCCAAATTCCCGGCTGAATAATTTCGGGTAGATTTCCATCTGGTTCTCCTTTGTGAATGTTGCCAAAGTGGCAATATGTGTTTAGCGCCTTTACTTTCTTTCGCGCCGCTTTAAAAAACGGCGCAATAATGAAAATCAAAATACCCATTCTAAAGAATGCACATCCTGTTATCCATTAGATAAATTGCCAGACATTTTGCTGAATGTCAGTGCCCATATCATTGAGCCGTTTTTTAAAGCGGCGCAATGATAGAGAAAAATCTACCAGGAAAAATTTTTATAGATTAAACCTCTTTTCGCAATCTTGCTACGGGTACTCCCAGTTGTTCGCGATATTTGGCTACCGTTCGTCGTGCAATATTATATCCTTTTTCTTTTAGCTTGAGGGCAATTTTATCATCTGATAAAGGTTTCCTTTTACTTTCCGCCGCAATAATTTCTTCGAGCGCTTTTTTTACTTCCCGGTTAGAAACCATACCATCCTCGGTTTCAATTCCTTCAGTGAAGAAAAACTTGAGTGGATAAATCCCAAATTCTGTTTGCACATATTTGCTATTGGCCACCCTGCTCACGGTTGAAATATCCATCTGGATTTCTTCTGCAATATCCTTCAGGATCATTGGGCGCAGTTTCTTCTCATCTCCACCACTTAAGAAAAATTCTTTCTGTTTGTCAGCAATGGTTTCCATCGTATTTAGCAATGTAAACTGCCTTTGTCTGATTGCATCAATAAACCACTGAGCAGCTTCAATACGGGCTTTTACAAAATCCAGGGTTTCTTTTACAGAAGAATCTCGTCTGGATTTTTCCCTTCCCCGATAGTCCTGATACATTTTGAGATAATTCCGGCTAACTTTCAGATCGGGTGCATTTCGGCTATTCAGGCGGATATTAATAGAACCATTTTCAGTGGTGAGGATAAAATCCGGGATGATATATTCGTGCTTAATAATAGACTGAGATTCTCCAGGTTTGGGATTCAGTTTAATAATAATCCCATATACATCCTTTAATGCCTCTTCGTCTATTCCCAGGCGGGATCTTAGTTTGGAGAAATGTTTTTTAGTAAACTCTTCAAAGTATCTTTCGATAACAACGATAGCCAGATTATTTAAAGCGTCTTCCGGTTTCCTTTTTAGTTGTAAGAGCAGACATTCCTGCAAATCTCTCGCACCAACTCCCGGCGGATCAAACCGCTGAATTTTTGCCAGTACCGCTTCCACCTCTTCCTGAGTGGTCATGATATTTTGACGAAATGCCAGGTAGTTTACTATGGCTTTAATCGGATTCACCGATCCTCGTCCCCGCAAATAACCATCTTCATCAATGTTTCCGATAATATTTTCCCCAATCAATAGCTCCTTTTCTGTCAGATTCAACAGGGACATTTGTTCATTCAAAGAATCATAAAGGGATTTCATTTGCACAATAGGTGCCTCATAATCATCCTCTTCATCATCTCCGCCCTGGGGCAATCGGGTACGATAATCATAAGAATCATTAGCAAGGTAGTCATCCAGGCTCACCTCATTTTTCAGGATGTCATCGCCGTCGTCTTTTCTTGAATCGTCATCATCCTTCCGGTCAAGATCTTCATATTCACCGGGCGCTTCTTCTCCAAATCCCATCTGGTTGTCTTCCAGGGCGGGATTTTTCTCCAACTCCTCTTTGATTCTTTGCTCGAGCGAAGCGGTAGGGACCTGCAGCAGTTTGATAAACTGAATTTGCTGAGGGGATATTTTCTGAAGTAACTTTAACTGCTGATTCTGCTTAAGCATATAGTCTTTTTCTTTCCAAAATTAAACTTGGTTCTTCTTCGCGAATTACAAAATTCTTATCCAGAATTATGGGAGATCTTCCCTGAGTGGGAGAAATTCGCGTATAACCGGACAGATTTGGTAAAAAAAAGGAAATGCCAAATAAATGCTTTAGGGAATCCGTCAATACACGTTCTCTCTCATTGAAAATCGCTTTCAAATTAGTGAAATATTACAACAAATACAATATTCACAAAAAAATTGGTTCGATTTTTGCTAGAGAGGTTTTTTATCAGGCTGAAAATCAGGATGTACCCAATATCTTTTTTATATAATTTGCATCCTGAGGTTTTAAACGTCCCGCCAAAACCAGCCTCATTTCCCTTCGGTACAAAGCTTCTTCATACCATTGTTTCTCTTCTTCTGTCTCCGGATCAATCGGAGTAACCGGAATAGGCCGACCCGACTGGTCTACCGCCACAAATGTATAATAGGCTACATTGCTTTCTTTTCGTTCGCCTGTGTTTAATGATTCAAACGCTACATCAATCCGGACTTCCAGTGATGTATGAAAGGTTCGGGTAACTCTCGCCTCAAGAATCACTACAGCTCCCAGAGGAATAGCAGCTTTAAACTCCACAAAATCTACCGCGACCGTCACTACAGTTCGACGAGAAGCTCGCTGAGCTGAAATCGCTGAAATAATATCCATCCAGTGCAGGAGTTTGCCTCCCATTAAGTTGCCCAGATTATTGGTATCATTGGGAAGAACCAGTTCGGTCTTTAAGCTATATGTATCAGATACTTTTGTACTTTTCATGCAAATAAATTGACTGCTCAATATGAGAGATCATATTTGAAGCATATATTTTGTAATTTTCCCCTGCAAAATAACGTAATTTCAGTAGATAACCCTACGATATGAAAGTATACCTAGACCTACTCAAGCACGTACTCGAAAATGGCGTTGACCGGGGAGATCGCACCGGAACTGGCACAAGGAGTGTTTTCGGGCACCAGATGCGATTTGATCTCAGTGAAGGATTTCCCCTCGTTACAACCAAAAAAGTTCACCTCAGATCCATCATTCACGAACTCCTCTGGTTTTTGATGGGCGATAGTAATGTCAAATATCTTCAGGAAAACAAAGTCAGAATCTGGAATGAATGGGCCGATGAAGACGGAGAACTTGGCCCTGTTTATGGTGTCCAGTGGCGATCCTGGCGGGGAGCTGACCAGCAGACGATTGATCAGATTTCCCAGGCTGTGGATATGATCAAAAACAAACCACAATCACGCCGCATCATCGTTAGCGCCTGGAATGTTGGAGAAATTGAGAAAATGGCTCTTCCGCCCTGTCACGCATTGTTTCAGTTTTATATAGCTGATGGGAAACTTTCCTGCCAGCTTTACCAGCGCAGCGCTGACCTTTTCCTGGGTGTGCCTTTCAATATTGCTTCTTATGCCTTACTGACAATGATGATGGCACAGGTAACCGATCTGCAACCCGGAGATTTTATCCATACCTTTGGCGATACCCATATTTACCACAATCATTTTGAACAGGTAAAACTCCAATTATCGCGAGATACAAGGCCTTTACCTCAGATGAGGCTGAATCCGGAGGTAAAATCTATTTTTGATTTTAAATTTGAAGACTTTACCCTGGAAAATTATCACCCTCATCCGACGATAAAAGCTCCCATCGCGGTTTAGGGTATAGTTTTGGCTGGTTTCGGGTAAAAAGCAGGAAAAAGAAGAAATGAAAGAAATCCTCAAGAAAGTAAGAAAGCTGGAAATCAAAATTCAGAAAATGGTAGACTCCACTTTCGCGGGAGAATACCAATCTGCCTTTAAAGGGCAGGGGCTGGAGTTTGATGAGGTGCGTCCTTATCGCTATGGGGATGATATACGCTCGATTGACTGGAATGTAACGGCTAAAACTGGTCAGGTTTATATCAAGGAATTTAAAGAGGAAAGAGAACAAACTTTATTTGTTTTGTTTGATGTCAGTGGATCGGGAGATTTTGGTCCTGCGGAAGAAAACAAACGTCTGATTGGAATGGAGCTGGCTTCTGTTCTCTCTTTTTCTGCGCTAAAAAATAATGACAAAATCGGTCTGGCTACTTTTTCTGATCAGATTGAAAAATACTATAAACCCTATAAAGGGCGAAAACACATTCTGAAAATCGTCAGAGGAGTTTTAACACATCAAAATAAAAGCGAGAAAACCGATATTAATCTGGCGCTGGATTTCATCAAACACACGCTGAGAAAAAGAAGCATCCTGATTATCATTTCTGATTTTCTGGACGAAGGATACGAAAAATCACTGATTCAAATCAGTCAGAAACACGAATTAATTCTCATCAGGCTATTCCATCCCAATGAGGTATTTCAGGTCGGAACCGGCACCATTCCTGTCATTGACATTGAAACCAATCATCAGCGTTGGCTCAATGCAGGAGACGTGGGATATCGAAGGCAGCTGAATGAAAGTTTTGATAAAATTGACGAAAATCTTCATCAACTATGCAAACGCAATCGCATTGACTATATTTCGGTCAATACCAAGGAAGATTATATTCCCGAACTGGAGAAATTCTTTAAGCAAAGGAATCATCGTCATCGTTACAAATAGCTTGTAAATAAAGGCTGGCTATGCTGCTGAAGAAACATTCAATAATACTAATACTTGCCTTTTTTTTTCGGAGCCTCATCAATCCGACAGGATCGTTTGGGCAAGATATTGATGCCCGTTTATTCTTTATTGAAGATACCATGGCAGTGGGGAAAATCGTAGGCTTAAAAATGACGATCAGCCATCCTGAAGACATAGTCGTCGTTTT
>JAGQVA010000493.1 GCA_020438265.1 Bacteroidota bacterium | reverse complement strand
ATTGATTGCGGGTCCCATTGAAAGGGCTTCCAACCTTCTCCCTCAGTTTTATAAAAAACGACAATTTGATCCGCAAAAAGCCAAAGATGGCCTCAGGCAGATTCTCTGGGGATTATTCAAAAAGATCATTATTGCCGATGGTTTGGGGACCATTGTAGATGATATCGCCACCTATCCCGAGCTGTATTACGGCAGTATCATGGTCGTCATGGTGTTCTTTTTTGCGTTTCAGCTGTATGGCGATTTTTCAGGTTATTCGGATATGGCCATTGGTACGGCAAGGCTTTTGGGATTTGACCTGATGCGGAATTTCAACTATCCCTATTTTGCACGGGATATCATTGATTTTTGGCGCAGATGGCATATTTCCCTGACAACCTGGTTTAAGGACTATGTTTTCCTATCATTAAGTGGTGGAAAACTGAATCCCAATAAATGGGTGCTGATCAGAAATTACATGATCACTTTTACCCTGAGCGGGCTTTGGCACGGAGCCAGCTGGACTTTTGTGATCTGGGGTTTTTTACATGGTATTTACCATATTCCCTATATTCTTTTTCCAAAACTTCGCACCAATATTCTGCAAACAAAACCACCCTTTACATTCATAGGAACAGTAAAAGCGGGATTACAAATGTGTATCACCTGGGGGCTGAATTTGTTTGCCCTTGTATTTTTCCTTTCGAGAGACCTCGCACATGCAAAAATTTACCTTTCCAAAATGCTCTCCCCTACCCTGTTTGTGGTACCCTGGGCATTTCTGAAAGAACTTGGGCTGGTTTTCCTCTTTATGGGATTTGAATGGATGCAGATGAATAGAAAAAAGAGTTTCCCATTACAGATCGATCACTGGCATCCGGCATTGAGGTGGACAGTCTATTATGTGATGGTTTTTGTTGTGCTTTATTATAATTATGACCGGCGGGCGTTTATCTATTTTCAGTTTTAAGCAATGAGAAAGATTTTAATCAGATTATTCATATTTAGTATTCCAGTGCTGATTGCGACCTCTACGCTGGAAGGGTTACAGCGTTGGTTGCCAGATAACTATTCTCATAAAAAAGCCCTTATTGAAGCACAGGCTGGAGAGATTGAAACCCTGATTTTGGGTAGCTCTCATGGATACTCGGGAATCAATCCCGACTCGCTGGACGGAAAAGCCTTTAATATGGCTTCTGCTGCTCAAACGATCTATTTTGATATGTTTTTACTTCAAAAATATATCGATGACCTTAAGAACCTGAAGACAGTTATCCTGCCGATTTCCTACCCATCTCTGGGTAGCGAATCCAACCGAAGCCCCGGAGACCTCGACCGCAGTTATCATTATGCGGTTTATTATGGAAGCAGAGAATTTATCAATGTTCTTGCTCCTCGTCTCTATAGCCGGGTTTCTCTTTTTACGACCAAAGAATCTGTAGATCGCACCTATGATTATTATGTACACGGAACACCTTTGATCAGCTTTAAAGATAATGGGTGGCGGGAAATAGATTCCAGAAGAGGCAGAATAGACATCAATGGCCGAAGCACTGCCAAAATGCATGATTATTATTATGGCGAAGATTTGGTTGCAGTTAATACTGAAAGAATCCGAGAAATGATCCGGCTTTGCCAGGAACGGGATATTCAATTCGTATTGGTTTCATTACCGATGTACGAATCTTATTCTTCCCGCATTCGCAGTGACCGTTACGATCTTATGCTTGCAGCGATGAATCAATTGAGCCAGGATCACCACGTCCCGTACTATGATTTTACTTGTGATGAACGTTTCAGAAAAAGTGATTTTTTTGACTCAACACACCTGCGCACCAAAGGCGCCAATAAATTTACACGAATACTGAACGAATTCATTAACCCTGACAGACACAAAATAGCTGAGACACCAACAAAAAATGAAGGGATTTAAAAATTTATACTTGCGAAAAAATGTTAATGGCCTGGATCCCAAACTCTTTGCCGCACAGCGAATAAAGGCCAATGCCTGGGCACTTACTACTATTTGTATTGGCCTGAGCCTTTGGTTTTTTCTGATGATTGTCAGAACCTTGTTGATTGGCTATTCTTTTAAGCAATTACTCACTTCTCCGGTAGATATGGTACGGGTTATTCTTGGCAGTCATTATGATTTTTTGTTGGTACTGGGATTAACTCTCTTTTTCATAGCCATAGGACTACCTGCACGCAAAAACAAACCCTTAACTGCCCTTGTGAGAGGCAGCTTCTTTTTTATGGGAATCGCAGTCCAGTTACTGGGGATTTTTAGTGCTTTATTCTATCAAAAAACCGGAGGAGGAATTACTTATCAATGGCTCGTTTATTCAGACTTTTTTCAAAGTACTGATTCACAAAATGCCATTATGGCTAATATAAACGGTCAGGTTATCGGACTGATCGCCGGATTTTCTACCCTGTTTATCCTTTTTTCCTATTTGATTCGCTGGGGCTTTTACAGACTGAAAATTTCGCATTATATCCCGATGATAATGGTTTTATTTACCATTGCCTATATTCCTATCAGTAAATGGCATTTCTCAAAAAGACCCTGGAAAGGGATGCAAATCATTAACCCCGTTCTGGCTTTTATCGAAAGTATGCCTATGTTTCAGGAACAGCCGGGGTTGTTCTCTATGCCTTTGGAGGAAGAAGACATTCATGCGCAGATCAATATGCACCAATCTCCTTCTAATCTCCCTGTCATAGATTCCACAGGAAATATCAAGAATGTCATTATTCTGGTGTTGGAATCCGTTCCCGCTGAGTATCTCGAAGTTTATGGAGGGAAATATCCCGTTACGCCCAACATTAAAAAATTTGAGGATCGTTCACTTCAAATCGATTATGCCTATGCCCATACTCCCTCCACGAACCGGGCAATGTTTTCGACCTTAAGCTCCCTCTATCCCAAGATTTCTTTCAACAGCATCACCAAAAATCATACAGAAATCCAGACTCCTACGATTACTTCCGAACTGGGTGAAAAAGGCTACAGAACTTCCTTTTTCACATCTGCTGACAATCGTTTTCAGGATATCGGTGATTATCTCAAAGCCAGGGAGTTTAACGCTATTGGCGACTATCAGACCATTGAATGTGAATCTGCTGATTTTAATGCCAGTATTTCAGGCTGGAAATTTCTCGATGGAATTGAAGACCTCTGCGTTGGGGGAAAATTTGCTAACTGGATGGACGAAAATCCCGAACAACCCTTTTTCTCCATGTTATGGACTGTACAAACGCATTACCCCTATTATACAACAGGAGAAATAGAAGATTTTCAGGCGGGAACTACGATTGAGAATCAATATCTCAATGCACTTAAAGACGGAGATTCTCTCTTTGGTCAGGTCATGAATCTGTTAATTGAGAAAGAACTTGACGATGAGACACTGGTCGTATTAATGGGTGATCACGGAGAGGCTTTTGGAAAACACAACCAAACCGGCCATGCGAATCAGATTTACGAAGAAAATGTACGCATTCCTTTGATTTTCTATCATCCCAATCTCTTTCAGGGAGAAAAGCTCAATATCATTGCAGGTGAAATAGATATCGCTCCTTCTATTTTTAATGTTTTAAATATAGAAACACCACAAATCTGGCAGGGACAGAGTATTTTCAGTGAAAATTTCCGCAATTCTGCTTTTATGTTTTCGCCTTATTCGCGGTTTGTCTTTGGATATCGATACGATAATTATAAAGTCATTTATGATGCAGGGCATGATAATTTTGAGGTTTTTGACCTTACTAATGACCCTGGAGAACTTGATAATATTGCAACACAAGTACCTGAAATTACCCAGGAAGCACACCGAAAGCTGGCTTCATGGGTTCAGTATCATGAGCAGATTATGGCTCCTTTACTGAATGAGTAACAGGGCTAGTCCCCATATCAGAATATTAATTTAGAACCATTCCAGATAGCGCTAATTTTAAGAAGTTAGCGCTATTTGTTTGTTTATTGCTTTATGTAATGCGTAAATAAACTATGAATTGGAATGCACTGCCTTCATATCAAAAACTTTTTATCCTCGCCATCGGGATCATGATTATTTATTTACTTTTATCCCGGATATCAGGTTTTTTTATGGATGAAACAGAGATTCCTTTTCGGAAAATCCTGCGGTTTGTTATGGGAATTGCCTTCATCGCCTCTGCGATTTGGCTGTACATCCTTCCGCAAAAACCTAAATCCTAAACAATCATTATGGATCTTGATCCGGTCATATTATCCAGGCTTCAGTTTGCCTTTACCATTATCTTCCATTATATATTTCCGCCTTTTAGTATTGGAATGGGAGCCCTTCTGGTAACGTTTGAATCGATGTCTCTGATTACAAGAAAGGCGATTTACGAGAAAATTACGCGCTTTTGGGTAAAAATCTTTGCTGCGAATTTTTCGTTAGGAGTCGCCACGGGAATCGTGATGGAGTTTGAGTTTGGCACCAACTGGTCTACCTACTCCCGCTTTGTGGGAGATATTTTTGGTTCGCCTCTGGCGGCAGAAGGAATTTTTGCCTTTTTCCTTGAATCGGGTTTTCTCGCTATTCTGCTTTTTGGCTGGAACAGAGTTTCCAAAGGGCTTCACCTGTTCTCTACTATCATGGTTTTTCTCGGCTCAATGATGTCTGGTTTCTGGATTATTGTTGCCAATAGCTGGATGCATACTCCTGTCGCTTATACAATTGCTGGCGAAGGAATCGATCAAATGGCGCAGATAACCAATTTCTGGGAAATGGTCTTTAATCCCTCTACGATGGTGCGGTTTACGCACGCCATTA
>JAGQVA010000492.1 GCA_020438265.1 Bacteroidota bacterium | reverse complement strand
ATCATGGCGCATTTCAGACATATTGCTCCTGCCGAAGAATGGGACACACCCAAAAATGAATACTGGGATACTTGTTCGGTGGGTTTACGCAAGTTTAGCACCACTCATCTGATGCGAAAAAATTGTTGGTGGTGGATCATTCGACTGGATGATACGACGACCAGTATAGGGGTTGTTTTTGATAAAAATGAAGTGAAATTTGATGATTATCAACAATTCTTTTTGAATCAAATCGCAAATGACGCGCAACTCTCTGTTATGACTCAACATGCCGAAAGAGGAAAAATCTCTCATGTAGAGACAGTGCCTTATGTTTGCCAAAAATTATACTCGAAGGGAATTGCCTTAATCGGAGAAAGCGGGGCGTTTCTCGACCCGTTAATCAGCCCCGGAATTGAACTCATCAGTCAGCAGACGATTTGGCTGGCAGAGTTATTGACCCGAGAAAAAAAGACAGGGAAATTTCAACCTTCTGCCTGGGAAAAATACAGCAAAATCTTTTTCAACGCTTATGAATCAAGGTTAAGTATCTATGAACCGGCTTATCATTATATGCATTCCTTTGACATATTTTCAGCCTGGCTCAAGCAGGGGAATTTCGCCTATTTTGGAACGGTCGTTTATCCTGCGATTTTGTTCAAACAAAGACTCAAACAACCTTTTCGGTTTAATTTTATGGAACGCCTGGCGATGAGATATTTTAGATCCAGATTCAGACAAATTAGTGAAAAACGGATGATACAGAACCGCACTTCAGATACAAAACCCTATGAAATTAAATACTCCGGGGTGCGTGTCCCCGGAGATATTCGGTTTTTGTTTATTCCTTTTTATTTATTGTTTAAGGCGGTATGGGCCTATGTGATATTGGAAGGAAAGGAATTGTTTTTTCGGAATTTGTAGGGACAAGGCATGCCTTGTCCCTACAAATTCCGAAAAAATCTTTTATCAAAACCTGAACCCAACCGAAACCTGCGGCAGCAAGAATACCTTTTTAAGGGTTTCTTCCCGATTTTCGATACTATACTGGGGATTGATGTAGGTAACACTTCTTAACTGAGGATTGAGATAGAGAATATTTTTATAAAGATAGATTTCCCCTCCAACATAAGGCGTGAGAAGAATGACGTTCACCCTTAAATCACTTTTCGCCGGATTTGTCAAATTAAAATATTCCCAACCGGTAACCAGCCCTATATAAGGATTGGTTTCTCTCACTTTTAATATCTCTATTTTATATCTGGCATTTAAGCTTAGTTGTAAGCCCACCCGTGTCATATCATTGTCATTTATATTGGAAAATATTCTTTGTTGCATGCCTGTCGGAATATTGGTGGCAGCAGCATAAAAGGCCAGGCTAAACTTATTGTCCTTGGTTAACGCTCTTCCAATATGCAGGCCGAATCCTTTAAATAAAAATGAAGATGGTTCAAGTTCAAACCGCCATGGTTTTTCACTCTGAGTCATGTCTCCCTGGGAATAACCAAGTCCCAAACCGGCAATGAATATTGCGATAGCGAGGATAAAATTACGTTTCATTTGCTTAGATTTAGAGTTTCTTAGGAACGAGGAAAATGCAAAAGTTCTTTTCTGAACGTTCCTTTAAATATAGAAAAATTATCAGTGATATACTTGTGTATTTACTTAACACCTTTCCTTAATAATATGGGATGAATCTAAAAGAAAGAATATTATGTCTGATGATGATCATCATTTCCACAGCTGTCTTTTCGCAGATTAGCAGGGGAAATTTATTAAATGGTGAAATTCCCGCTTCCATTGATTCTTTTTTTGTGGATAAACAGATCAATTTACAGGTTTTAAGGAATTCAACAGCATTTTTAACAGATAGAGATCTTACTTCCTATTTAGATTATGATATTCCCAATCGGAAAAAAGCCTTTATGAGGCATGTAAAACATTTGAGCGAAAAACTTGAATGTGCTTATCAGGATCACCAGGAGATGAATGCCGAAATGGCTGAAATTGTCTATGAAATCTCTCTGCTGGAAGCCTCCTTAAAGCAAAAAGCGACTGAACAGGCTCAGGTGAAAGTTCCGCTAAAAGCCAAAGTCAGGATGATCATGGATTCCTATAAAAGCAGGTATTTTACATCATACAAAATTCCGCCTTATGTTTCTTTAGAGAATGATCATGATTTGCCGTCAATCTCCGATTCGCCCTATTTTCATCATGTAGAGGTTGATACTGCTTCGCCTTTACACAAACAATTTGGTTACCTGGCGAAATTGAAGAAAGTAGATGCAGAAAAGGATATGGTGGTTTTGTTTGAGGAATTAAGTTTAAGTGGTTCAGCACCGAAGATTCGAACTTTGGATCTTGACCTGGATAATGAATGGTCTTTAAAGTGGGGAGATGAAGTCCATGCTGATGTGGTTGGTTCGCGAATTTTTGCAGCTTTGGGCTATGATGTAGATCACCCGTATTTTTATGGAAAGGACAAATTAACCTTGATTTTTGATGAGAATGCTGAGATAAAAAATGCGGAAGAATTAGCCCAAAACATTCGTCAGATTTATGACATTGACCTGAATCCATTTATCTCCGGCTTTGGTCTTGTCTCAGAGGAAATGGCAGCAGAAAATAAAGAACTGGAATCTTTTGTCGGATCACAATACGTCCGTTTTGTGAAATGTGCGATAGAGGCGCGTCCCGACCGGGTAAAAAGATTAGGCTCATTTCTTCCCCATCTTCCGGAAAATGAAAACCGTCCAGAGTTAAAAGGAGCATTATTGGCTCATCATTTTATTGGAAACTGGGACACCAGAGAAGCCAATACTTTGCTTACAACCGTTCATAACGGAGACTATGAGTACCGCATTTCAGCAGTTTTTTCTGACCTGGGAACCAGTATGGGAGTAGTTTACAAGGCCGTAGCGGCTGATTTTAAAGTCGGATTGGTAAACGAATTGCCCTGGGAAGTAGTCCGACGCAAAGGGAAAAAGTTGAAATTCACCAATTCGATTAATGCCATTCTTCCCAGCTATAAGAATGCAGAATATGAAGATCTGTTATGGATGGCCCAAAAGATTGCCATGCTAAACGAGGAAAACCTTCGAAAAATGATAGAAAAAGGTGGTTGGCCCAAGCCGATCGAAGAATTATACTTTCATAAAATGGCTTCCCGAAGAGCTTCGATTATAGATGCATTCCAGATTGATGATCCCCATCCGATTGCCTTTGATAAGAAATTAACGATTTATGAAGAGGGTAGGGCAGTAGTGAAAAATGGGGCGTTAGTTGTTGATTATCAGCGGGAAATGAATCCGGAGAGTTTTGTGAAAAAGAAAGGTCGGATGCGAAATTATGGGAATTAGCCGTAATCGGGCTTTCCAAAGCCCGATTGAGAGCCAATACATTCACAATTGAATAGAAATGATTAAAAAAATGAGCCCAATAAATCGTTTATATACCCTGGTTTTCACCCTCCTCCTTTCAGTAAACTTCGCCTTCTCCCAAACTGAAGAACAAAGAAAATACGTATTCGAAAACAACCACGAAATAGAAAATTTCATCCTTTCCTCAGGAACCACAGAAGCCCTTTCCACGCACTTCCATTCGGAATACACCTATTATGATATTTACCTTGACACACCAGATTTCCTTTTATTGAGGACTAAACTCTCACTCAGATTCCGGAAAAGAATCACAGACGATAAAAAAAGGCCAATTACGTATGGGTTTCAATTGAAAAGTGAGATGGACTCTCTCAATAGCGTCCGTATGGAAATCGAAGAAACTGAACTGGATTTTTATATGGTGAAATCAGACACCGGATGGGTCCCGCTTCCCACTTTGCTTGATTCGCTTTTTGAGCATTATGACAAACACCCTGACCAGCCAGAAAGCGAAAACATCGTGAAAACCATTCAACTGATAGAATCATGGATTCAATTCAAAGCAGAGGGAGCCATTGCCCCTTTTCAAAGACTTCGACATCTTGGTTTTGTGATAAGGGAAATACAATCCTTGCGTCCGGTTACCTGCGGTAAAACCATTCGAAGACGCAGTCATATTTACGCTAGTGCTGAACAAAGCGAGCAGCTAAATTTGGAACGAAACCGAAAAAAAACCGGCGATCTGCCCAAATTTTTCAAAAAGAATCCAGGCCATAACTGGCTTCTGGAATCCTCCCTTGATTTGGCCGTTTTTTATCCTCTCTATACTTCTAAAGAGCATGTGGCAAGGATTTCAGAGTATGAGGTAGAGAATAAGTTTTTCCAACCTGAAATCGGGAGACAGGTTTTGGAAATTTATGAAGCAGAGCTAATTGCGAAGTTCCGGGCCATTCCTAAGATGGACTCGAAATATAAGCAGGCGATGGAGTTGTTTGGGGAGGAGAGGTAAAAGTTTCCCTACATCTCCCCAGACCCCGGAATCATCCGAGCCGACAAATCCGGATCTTCCATATCCTTATCCAGCGGAAACATAGGACGCTTAATGCCTTTATAACCAAGTCTTTCCAGATCCTGATCCACCCCTCCAGGGGTCAGAGCCATTATCCAGCCGCCGCGCATGTCATACAATTCCGGGACTAAATAACCGATTTTCACAACGACAATATCTGATTCGCGGGGATTAAGATCCAGATCGGTGAAGTCAGATTCGTGATGATAAGGTTTACGTTTTTTTGTAACGATGACGCTTACGCTGCCGACTTTGATTACAACCTCAGTCTCAGCATGAATATCGCCGTGTTTGATAGCGGTGACGGTGCCTGAAAGCTGCACTGGTGGTGCATATCGATTATCAATGGCAGCTGCAG
>JAGQVA010000491.1 GCA_020438265.1 Bacteroidota bacterium | reverse complement strand
CTCCCTTTTCGGAAAAATCTGTGTTCTTGAGTTCCTCTGTGGCCATTCCATGATAATAACTGATCCGGTCATTCTCCTCCAGGATCAAAGTCAGGATCTTGTCATCAAGCACGGGCAAACCACAATCTTCTCCTTCACATTTTGGGGGCTTGACGATATTCATGATATGATTATTATTCATCGTAGTCGTCAGCACAAAAAATGTAAGCAATAGAAAGGCGACATCCACCATCGCAGTCATATCAATACGGGTAGACCTCTTCCTGGTCTTCCGGGTAGGTTTCCTCCGGGAAGACGATTCCTGAGCATTTACATCTGCCATATATATTGGTTGTTTTGTTTATATATAAGATGCTTTTACTCAGGGAATTCCATAAAAAAATGCGTTTTTTTTCACCTTTTTCGGACAATTTTTTTTACATAAAAAAAAGCGGAGCAATCTTGAGAGATTACTCCGCTTTTTATCTTAATATATCAGGATTCTAGTTCAGAAGCTTGAAGTTAAATGGAATGTTAACCCAGAATTTGATGGGTTTACCACCCTGAATTGCAGGGGTAAACTTCAACTTTGGAACATGTTCTTCAACCGCTTTTGCCAAAATGGGGTGAACCTGATTGATAATTCTATGCTTATCGTAGTTTCCTTTTTTATCTACAAGGACCCTTACAACAACGTTTCCTTCAATACCAGCATCCCGGGCAATTTGAGGGTAACCAATCAATTTTTTGATATCATCCATATTGACCGGAGTCGGTTCTTCTTCAGCGAAGATAAAGGCATTGATTTCAGGTTCCTGTTCAACGATTACCTCAGGAATTTCACCTTCAGCATCGATTTCACCGTCAAAGAATCCCTCATCAGCTCCTTCTTTGTCTTCAAGACCAATGTTGGGAGCTTCCTGTAGTTCTTCAACCTCAGCGATTGTCTGATCTTCATCAGGATCCAATTCCTCTTCAGGCGTTGGTTCCGGAATCTGGAAGGCTACAGTTTTCACCTGTGGTGGTGGCACCTTTGGTGGGGGAGGTGGCGGTGGCTTATCCTCATCCACAGCAGGTGGTGGTGGGAGGTCCTCCATATTAATAGTTACAGAGATCGTACGCTTCTCCTCCTTTTTTTCAGACAATCCGAAACGCTGAGCGATCAGAGGGCCAAAGGTAAAGAGAAGTGCAATGAGAGAGATGATAATTGTCCCAATTGAAAGGTGTCGGGGGTAACGTTTACGGAGAAAATAAGCTCCATAATTGCGCTCCCGTCCTTCAAAGACCATTTCATCGAGTGATACTTTGACTATTTGAGCCATGATTATTTCATTTCAAAGTAATTCAAGTTACTGCTTAAAACTGAAATTATCAAACAAAAGAAATCGCTTGAGTAACCAAGGAAACTTCTATCAGAGAGAATTCCAGTTCTTTTTGCGAATCATTTTTTATGATATCTTCGAGATATATCTATCAAAAACGTTACTGGTAAGTAGACATTTATTATGATACAAATACCGTTCAATTCCACACTTTTTCTGGAGATTTATCAAAAGATAAAATCAACAGCACGCAAAAAGAAAAATAAAGAACGATTAGTGAAGAACGGCTTAGGGCTCTTCAGCAGTAAGCTCACCGGTTAACAGGAGACTATCCTGAGCAGTGAACTTGTCAATTGCGTACTTGGGAGCTTCCGTAATGGCAAGTTCATCAAGTAAGTCAACAAGGTTTTTGTAGCGACTCTGATTTCTGGGTTTGATTACAAAAATCGGATCCCAGCAGCCCTCTACATTCTTACCTTTGCAACGAGCCTGGCCTAATTCTCTTTGGCCATAGAGTAAATGTCCGATAATGACTTTTCGTACTCCATCATTGTCAAAGTAAGCTTCCTGAACATCCGGTTCGGTGATACCTACATAATATTTTACAATATCGTTATCATCCAAAACCAGGGTCATAATCTTATCTTCAAGAATTTTCTTGTAAAGATCGTCCTTTTCTTGTTCATCCACTTTAGGGGGCATAGTCAACTCCATTACAGAGGAGCTTGACATTGTCGCAGTAAGTACAAAGAAAGTAAGTAGCAGGAAAGCCACGTCCACCATTGCAGTCATGTCAATTTTCGTGGACTTTTTCTTGGTTTTCGGGCCACCTTTCTTCGACCGGCCACCACCCTTCGACCCAGTATCTACATCAGCCATAATTTTTAAAAATTAAAAGGTGATTGATTTATTCTAGTCCTTCAATAATAATATCAGCTCCTTCTTCAAGATCTGTAACCAGACTAAACTGATTCACATTCCAATCCTGGAGCGATTCAATTACGTGAGAGACAGCAGGATATTTAGCACTAGCATCTCCTTTAATGGCAAATCGCATTCTCTGGTCAGCTAATCGTCCCCATCTGATCCAATCTTTCAGATCATTTCCTGTCATCGAAGTGGAATCAGTAACTCTTGCAGAGATCCCGTGATGCTCAAATTCCTTGAGGCCATCACCTTCCTGATTCAGCCACTCCACCATTTCCTTATGGGGAACACCAAATTCCTGTAGAGTAGAAAAATATGCAGCTCCTTCCGCAGAAATTTCCACTTCCTTCTCTCCGATAAATCGATTGAGTACTTCTTCCCTTGTCAGAGGGTCTGAATACCCAACGAACACTCTACCTTCCATGTCAATCGATATAATACAAAGTTTTACATCTGGAACTGGAAGATCTGAGACTGAGGAGGGCATATCCACCTCCACCTTCGAGTCTTCACGAAAACGAGTCGTCGTGAGGATAAAGAAAGTTAGAAGGAGGAAAGCCACATCCACCATTGCAGTCATATCAATGGCAGGTGGATGTTTCTTTGGTTTTTTCGCAGACATCGTAAAAAATTAGTTTCTAATATCAAAAGTCTGAACAATGCTATAACCAGCCTCGTCCATCGCATAGGTCATACCGTCAATACGAGTGGTGAAGAAGTTATAAACCAGGATTGAGAGAGCAGAAGTGGTAATACCAAGGGCGGTATTGATAAGTGCCTCAGAAATACCTACTGAAAGTTCAGCAGCGTTAGGAGCACCACCTTCACCCAGGGCGCTAAATGCCCGGATCATACCAAGTACCGTTCCGATCAATCCAACCAGTGTACCCAGAGAAGCAGTAGTAGCAACGATTGGGAGGTTTCTTTCCAGCATCGGTAGTTCAAGCATTGTTGCTTCTTCAATTTCCGACTGGATAGCCAACTTCTTCTGATCTTTCTCAAGATCATCTGCTACTTCCATTTCTTTGTACTTTCTTAAGCCCGCTTTGATCACATTTCCAACCGAGCCTCTTTGTTTGTCGCAGAGTTGTGCTGCTCCATCCACATTTCCTTTTGCCAGAAGATTCCGAATCTTCTTAACAAATACATCGACGTTGCCTTTTCCGCTTGCCCGAGAAATGGTAATACCTCTTTCAATAGTAAAGGTAAACAGTACTAAAGTGAGTGTCATACCAATCGGAATAACAAATCCACCTTTATAAACCAATCCGTAGTTATTCGCAGGCTCCTGAGACTGTGGCGTAGGAGGTGCTTCTCCAACTTCTCCAGCATCTACCCAAGCCTGGTAATCTTGCTGAAGCTTCTCACCATTCTTGAAGTTGCTGTAATGTCCAAAGCCTTTGTAAAAAGCCACGTGTGCGATAACCGCACAAACAATGATTGCTAATAAAGGAAAAATTGCCTTAAAGGGGCTGGCCGGCTTAATTTGCTCGCCAGAGGCACCCGATGTAGTAGGTTTGTTAGTTTCAGCCATGTCTGAAAGCCTTTTTAGTTTGATGTACAGTTTCTAAATTAATACGACCAAAATTATGTATTTGGATCGTAAACACAAAGAATTCTAACAATTTTGTTGTCCCGGAATAATATTCCCAATCTTTCAAATAATCAATCAGGAAAGCTTCTGGTACCAGCGAAAACGTTAAAGAATCTAATTTTCGCCCCAAAACTGTCAGTTTCTTACCTTGCGTAATTTCCGAAATTTGTACGAGAATGAACTTAAAATTTAAGTAAAAAATCGATTTTATCCTCCTTTTTTTTGAAAAACAAACACAAAACGTACATTTTTTACCTCAATGACTAGCCAATCTTCCTGATTCCATAATCTTTTCACAATTTTTTTTAAAAAAGTTATGAAGCTACTTTTGCGGATATGAAAACAATGAACCAGGGAGAAAATTTTTTAATGGTTGCTACTACTTTTTTTGGGCTGGAGCAGGTCTTGTCAGAAGAATTGGCTCAATTGGGAGCACAAAAAATTTCAGTAAAAAATCGTGCAGTCTCTTTTCACGGTGACCTGGAATGTATGTATCAGGCCAACCTCTGGCTGAGATCAGCCCTGAGAATTCTCGTCCCGATCCAGACGTTTAGTGCCAGAAATGAACTCCAGTTATACCAAAAAATTAAACAAATACCCTGGAAGGAGTATCTTCATGTCAACCAGACGTTTGCCATTGACCACGCCGTTTCCTCGCCTTACTTCAATCATTCTCAATATGCAGCATTAAAAACCAAAGACGCTATCGCCGATTATTTTCGCTCACAAACAGGTCGGCGCCCTTCTGTAAATGTCCAGGCTCCGGATCTCCGGATCAATCTTCATATTGCCAAAGACATCGTAACTGTGTCCCTCGATAGTTCCGGAGATCCTTTGTTTAAGAGAGGATATCGAAAGAGTGTTCATGAGGCTCCCTTGAATGAAGTTCTTGCAGCAGGCATGATTTTACTCTCCGGGTGGGATGGAAAATCCCATTTCATCGATCCGATGTGCGGCTCGGGTACTCT